>JALSQY010000313.1 GCA_026985035.1 Methylothermaceae bacterium | reverse complement strand
AACGCTGTGAAAACCGTCTTATTCCAATTCAAACGGCCTTCGCAAAAGAAAAGGTCGATGATGCTATCACCCGGCGATATCTGCGCCGTAAGCGCACCCAAGCGGCCCGGCATGTGCTCCGCATCATCATGGCCATGGAGGCCAGGCAAAGGGCGGCTAACCAACCCTAGCCCGGATATTTCATCAGCATCCCGGCTGATGAAATATCCGGGCTAGGAAATGATACAATTTCAGTAATTTTTTACCGCAATAAATTGAAGCTTACAGCCAGTCTGATTAACCATTGTCAGTGGGCGGCTTTACTCAACAATGCCTATCTGGCTAAACCATCAGTTTTGCGGATTCCACAATAACCAATAACTACAAACAATATTCCGAGAGGTTCTAATGAAAACCGATCTATCGCAGTTACCCACCACTTTAGATGCTTTGCATCTAGTGTTAGCTCTTGCCGTCTTTATCCTGCTGTTTTTACTGGTTCTGGTACTGTCCATTGCTGTGATCGTTTTGCTCAAGCGTTCCAGTCAACCAGCAAGAGTCGAAGAAACTCCACCAACAATCAAACCGCAACCCCCAACAGCGGTCAAAGAAAAACCTGAACCGGCCGCCCCGCCGAAACCCGTCATCCTTAGGGAACCCACCCCGGATGCCGCCCTGCAGCTTTTGGGCCTGCTCCAAGGGGAAGCGCGTTTCATTGACTTTATCGAAGAAAATATCAGCGCTTATTCGGATGCCGATGTAGGCGCCGCCGCCAGAATCGTCCACGAAGGCTGCCGCAAGATTTTGAAGGATCACTTCGATATCGAACCGGTTCGCTCCGAAAAAGAAGGCTCGCGAATCACCGTTCCCAAAGGATTCGATCCCGCGGAAATCCGCATCACTGGCAATATCGTTGGCCAGCCTCCTTTTCAGGGAGTATTAGTCCATCGTGGCTGGCGGGTAGCCAAAGTGAAACTGCCGCAACTTTCTGAAGGTCACAAAGTTGAAATTCTAGCGCCAGCGGAGGTGGAACTGTGAGTGATGAAAAACGCTATGCCGTAGGTATCGACCTGGGCACCACCAATAGCGTGGTCTCTTGGGTTACTTTGCAACAGTGCGAGGGCGAAAAAGCCCCCCTTGAAATACTGGGCATTCCTCAGTTGACTGCCCCGGGGGAAGTAGAAGAACGGCAACAACTGCCTTCATTTCTGTATCTACCCCACGAAGCGGAAATACGCCCCGAAGACCTGGTTCTGCCGTGGCGGGAAAAGGTAGACCATATTGTCGGAGTGCTGGCCCGGGAACTGGGCAGTAAAACCCCGATACGGCTGGTTTCCAGCGCTAAAAGCTGGTTGTGCCATGCAGGAGTCAATTGCAAGGAACCTTTTCTGCCCATTGAAGCTCCAGAAGAAGTCCCCCGGGTTTCCCCCTACCAAGCGTCAATGGAATATTTGCAACATCTACGGGATGCCTGGAATTACCATCACCCCGATGACCCGCTGGAGCAACAGCACCTGGTTATCACAGTGCCGGCTTCTTTCGACCCCGCAGCCCGGGAACTGACCGCGGAAGCCGCCCGTGAATCCGGACTCAACAACGCAATACTCCTGGAAGAACCCCAGGCAGCCTTGTATAGCTGGATCCAACGCACGCAAGGCACTTGGCGCGACCAAGTCACCGTCGGCGACATTATATTGGTAGTGGACGTGGGTGGCGGCACTACCGACCTGTCCCTGATTGCGGTGACTGAAGAAGACGGTAATCTGCAACTCAACCGGGTTGCCGTAGGCGACCATATTCTGCTCGGCGGCGACAATATGGATTTGGCCTTGGCCTATGTTGTCAAGATGAAGTTGGAACAAGAAGGCACACAGCTGGACCCCTGGCAAATTCAAGCCTTGACCCACAGTTGCCGGGAAGCCAAAGAACAACTGCTGGCGGACCCGGAAGTCACCTCGGCGCCAGTGATCGTCCCCAGCCGGGGATCGAAACTGATTGGCGGCACGCTGCGCAGCGAACTCACCCGGGAAGAAGTTGACCGCACCTTAATCGAAGGATTTTTTCCCATTGTGGAAATCGACGAAAAACCCGTTTCCCGGCCCCGGACCGGCTTGACCACGTTGGGCCTTCCCTATGCCCAGGACGCCCGCATCACCACCCACCTGGCCTATTTCCTCAGCCGCCAGGTAAGCGCGGCGGATGAATTGGAAGACATTCAACTTCCCGAAAACGCCCGTTTTATTCACCCTTCGGCGGTACTCCTCAACGGTGGCGTATTTAAAGCTGAGTTACTATCCGAACGGATATTGGAAGCGGTCAATCATTGGTTGATCCGCGACGATGCAGAACCGGCCCGTTTGCTGGAAGGCGCGGACCTGGACCTGGCTGTCTCCCGGGGCGCCGCTTATTATGGTTATGTCCGTCTCGGTGGCGGCGTGAGGATTCGCGGCGGTACTGCGGCAGCCTATTACGTAGGCGTGGAAAGCGCCATGCCTGCCATCCCCGGTTTCCCACCGCCCATCCGGTTGCTTTGTATCGCGCCATTCGGCATGGAGGAAGGCACCGAAGCACCGCTGCCCCCCTACGAATTCGGGGTCGTGGTGGGGGAACCGGTGCGCTTCCGCTTCTTTGCTTCTACCATCCGCCGGGAAGATCAGGTTGGGACATTACTGGATCAATGGCGTGAAGACGAAATCGAAGAGCTGGATGAAATTGAAATCACTCTTCCCCCGGAAAATCACAAGCCGGGAGAAGTCGTCCCAGTCAAACTCGCTGCTGCCGTCACGGAAGTAGGCACTCTGCGCCTGGAAGCCGTCGCCAAAGACACTGGCGAGCGATGGAAAATTGAATTTGAAGTACGGGAAAAGGAAACACCCGCGACAACCTCTTCATCAAGTACCGAAACGCCAACCCAAATTGAAACCGAGATGGAACAGGCGCTTGAAAACGACGTCCAACAGCAAACGGAAGAACCCTCTGAAACCAAAGATGAAAACCCCACAGCCGAGGCAACCCAAGACGATGATAAAAAGCCAGCCTTTTGGCCTTTTAAAAAGTGACAAGCCATAAGGATGACACAACTCAAGCAACCTCGTTATTGGATCGGCATTGACCTGGGTACCACTCACACCGTGGTGGCCTATGCTGATCGCACGCTGGGCAAAAATGCGCCCATAGAACGTTTTCCCATCCCCCAACTAATCGCTCCCGGCGAGGTTGCCGAGCGTCCCTTGCTCCCTTCGGTACGCTATCATCCCATTGAAGGGGAAATCGCGCCCGAATCCTGCCAACTCCCGTGGCCGCAACCGGCGATCAATGATCCGGTCCGCTGCGCTATTCTGGGGGAATTCGCCCGTCATCTGGGCGTTAAGTCCCAGGGACGGATGGTCACCAGCGCCAAAAGCTGGTTGTGCAATCCCAACGTAGACCGGACTGCCAATATCCTGCCCTGGGGCGCTCCCAAGGAAGTACCTAAGGTCTCTCCATTGATGGCATCGGCCAGTTTTCTGGCGCATGTCCGTGGGGCCTGGAATTGCCGGTTCCCTGACCACCCCATGGAAACGCAGGAAATTGTCATCACGGTTCCCGCCTCCTTTGACGATGCCGCTCGCACTTTGACACTGGAGGCCGCCCGCCAAGCCGGATTATCCCGCGCGCATCTGCTTGAAGAACCTCAAGCGGTTTGCTACGACTGGCTCAACCGGCACCAAAACAATCTGCGCTTGCTCAACAATGTGCGTTTATTGTTGGTGGTTGACCTGGGCGGTGGCACCACCGATCTCACATTAATTCAAGTCGAACAAGGAAAAAAACAACCCAAACTGACCCGCGTGGGTGTTGGCGATCATTTACTGCTGGGCGGCGATAACATCGACCTTATGCTGGCCCATTTGGCCGAAGAGCACTTGATCGAACAAGGGCAAAAACTTTCTCCTTCGGATTTCTATCAATTGATCGAGCAATGTCGAGCCGCCAAAGAGCGGTTATTGACGGAAGATAATCTGGAATCGGCCACAGTAACCGTATTAGGGAGTGGCGCCAAACTTATTGGAGGCTCTCGCTCCGTTGAACTTACCCGGGAGGAAGTCAGGCATATTGTTTTGGATGGCTTCATTCCAGAGGTCACCCTCTCCGACCACCCCCACAGTAAACGCCTGGGCCTGGTGGAATTTGGCCTGCCTTACGTTTCTGATCCCTCGATTACCAAACATATTGCCGCATTTCTTTGCCATCATACCCAGGCGGCACGGGAAGCTTTGGGTGACTCTTCCGCGCCTCCGGTTCCAGATGCTATTCTTCTCAACGGCGGCGTGTTTAGAAGCCAGATTATCAGCCAACGATTACTGGATATTATCGCTTCCTGGAGTGACGGCGGCTTACTGCATCTGGACAATCCCAGGCCTGATTTTGCCGTTGCCGCAGGTGCAGTCGCCTATGCCATGGCAAGGCAAGGATTGCAGCTTAAAATCGGTGGAGGCACAGCACGCAGTTACTTTTTAGTAGTGGAAGATGAGCATGGCGGCACCCGCGGCATCTGCCTGCTTCCCAAAGGCACACCGGAAGAGAGAGAAGTCATATTGGAGAACCGGATTTTTTCCTTACGCTTGGGAAAAGCCGTGCGCTTTCATCTGGTAACCTCCAATGAAGATGCCACTTACCAACCCGGCGAAATCGTCAACCTCGAAAACGAAGAGTATTCAAAACTTCCACCTTTAGCTGTGGCGCTGGAACCTCAGTCCAGCCATGGGCAGTCTGAAATTAACGTCCGGCTAGCCGCGCAATTGACGGAAATCGGCACGCTCCAGCTACACTGTATTGCAATAGACAACCCTGACCAACGCTGGCAATTGGAATTCCAGCTCCGCAAATCCAGTCAGGCTCCCCAAGATTTTTCGTTATCAGAATCAAGCCATCCCAAAATCAATGAAGCCAAGGCATTGATTGGGGAAGTGTTTGGCAAGAAATCCAAGTCCGTCTCTCCCAAATTAGTCAAGACCTTGCGCAGCGAACTGGAAAAGCGTTTAGGGTCCCGCGATCAGTGGGATATCAATTTATTGCGCGAACTGGCGGATCATTTTTTGGATGGCCTGAAGTACCGCCGCCGCAGCCCGGAACACGAGAAATCCTGGTTCAGTCTGACCGGCTTCTGCCTCCGTCCCGGCTTTGGCTACCCTCTGGATGATTGGCGCATAGAGCAATCCTGGCATCTCTACCAAGCCGGCTTGCAATTTGTCAACGTAATTCAGAATTGGGCAGAATGGTGGACATTCTGGCGCCGTATCGCCGGCGGGCTCAGCCCGGAAAATCAACTTCAGATTTATCAAGATATCAAGGATTACATTGATCCGGTTAAAGCCCGCAGGGGCAAAATGGCCAATCTGGCCAAACAACACAGTTATGAAAATATTGTCCGGCTGGCGGCGGTGCTGGAATTATTACCCGCCGAAGACAAAATCCAATTAGGGGATTGGCTCCTTGCCCGCCTGCAAAAAAACCCCAAGGAACCAGAACAAAGCGCTTGGGCGCTTGGCAGAATTGGATGCCGCATTCCTTTTTATGCCAGCAGTCACCATGTTATCCCCAAGGAAACCAGCCAAGCCTGGCTGGCAAATTTACTTCAATGGGACTTCAAGAAAAAGCCAGCCCTGGGGTTTGCCGCAGCTCTGTTGGCCCGCATGAGCGGTG
This sequence comes from Methylothermaceae bacterium, assembly GCA_026985035.1. Lineage (GTDB taxonomy): Bacteria > Pseudomonadota > Gammaproteobacteria > Methylococcales > Methylothermaceae > Methylohalobius. Next base: position 36,452 of record JALSQY010000313.1, on the reverse strand, counting down.
ACCGGGCAAGAGATATCGATGAAGCATTGCGGCAAGCCGTCATTCAAAAACTTCGCCAATCGAAAGCGCCTGCGTCCTGGATTGAGATGGTCAGCCAACCTGTAAGCGAATTGTCCCAGGAAGATGAAAAAAGGATGTTTGGGGAATCCTTACCGCCGGGGCTCAAGTTGCTGGCATAAACTTAGATTTTCTAAATCGCCTCCACAAAGCGCTTTTCGCTCCAATTGGAAGAAGAAAGAACCGCTTGGCCATCCTCAAGTTGATAGACCCGGTCGGCGATTTCCACCATGGCAGGCTGGTGGGAAATGGCGAGGATGGTGACTTCATTTTTCAGGCTTTCCAAAGTACGGCAAATCGCCCGCTGATTTTCCGGATCCAAAGCGCTGGTCGCCTCATCCAAAATCAACAACTTGGGCCGGTGCACTAGTGCCCTGGCAATCATGATCCGCTGCCTCTGTCCTCCGGACAATCTCGCGCCCCGTTCTCCCACGACTGTTTCCATGCCTTGCGGCAGGGAAGAAACGAATTCCCAGGCACCTGCCGCCCTTAAAGCCCATTCGGCATCGGCAAGAGAAAGGGATGGATCACCAAAGGTAACATTATAGAGTACGGTATCATGGAGGAGCAGGTTATCCTGGGGTACATATCCGATCATCCGCCGCCAGCTGCGGAGATTAATTTGGCTCAAATCCACGCCATCGACAAGAATTTTCCCGCTCTGGGGATTCAGCAAGCCAATAATCAAATCCACTACCGTGGTTTTTCCCGCTCCCGAGAAACCGATCAATGTGGTCAATTGCGCAGCGGGAATATCGAGATTGATTGCTCTCAATACCGGTTTGCGGTCATAAGAGAAGGACACATTTTCCAGCCGGATGCCACGCATCAACGTCGGCTCGAGCTCTCCACCCAAAGGTTCGACATTGCGCTGCGCTTCCTCGATGGTCGCTTGCAAAGACCAATAGGCGCTTTCGCAAACCGCCATGTTTTGATACAAGCTTTGTACCTTGCCCAAACTGGTCATCACCCGGCTAAGCAACAAGAGCAATACCATGACTTCCGCTGCCGGCATACGCCATTGCACCAACCCGACATAAAAGCCCAACCCCACCAAACCCATAAAAGCAGGTGTCTGGATCGCCTTCAAGGCTTCCTTACTCAAGACCTGCCGCTCCAAAGCTTTGTTCAAGCGGATGGTTTCGGTGCTGATAACCCGGTCGGCCAAATCTTCCCGTCCCATGGCTTTTAGAGGTTTGACCGATTGCAGGATATCCGTCAATTGCCTGAGCAAGGCCTTGAGGACTTTGGTCTGGCGTTTCCCTGCTTTCCGCGCCATACGTACGAAGTAACGCAATACGAACAATATTGCCAAAGACGCGATCATATACGCAACCGTCGCTTTCCACGAGATGGTCAACGCCACGCCGATATAGGCCATGAGCTGAATCATGGCCGCCAGCATGGTGGTGCCATGCAAATAAGCCTTGGAAGCTCTGTCGGGTTCAGTAGACATGGCGTTGGCAAGCATGCCGATCGGTTGTTTCAAATAAAACAGCCAACGGGCGGATAACAGGGCTTTCAACAGGGACAAGCGCAGGTCCGTCGCCACCCGGGCAATGGTATAACCAACATATTTTTTGGCAATCAGAATAAAACCGCTTCGCAGGACAATGCCAGCGACTAGAACAATGATTAGCATGCCGATGCTGGGTGACAATCCAATCCATCTCAAAGCCTGAACCAGGTAGTGGTTTTTTTGGTCTTTCCCTAAAAAAATCCCGTCTTGCCCACTTTGCTCCACGGCGGCACTCAGCATGGGTAATAGCGCGGTCAGACTGATGCCTTCTACCAATCCGGCAACAATCAAAGCAAGCAAAACAATAATGCTTTGTTTGGGGTAGGCCTTTAGAAACCGGATCAACAGCCGCACATCACGCCTCAAGAAACCCGGTTTTCCATGCCACGGGCAGAGAGCACCCTGGCAAAAATTTCGAGCAAGGCATCTAATTGCTCGGGCGAATGGGCAGCACTCATGCTGCACCGGAGCATGCACCGGGTATCGGGGGATGCCGGCGGCATCACCAAATTGACGTATGCCCCGTTTTGCAATAAATCATGCCAAATAGCAATGGACTCTTGCCGTGATTCCCCGAGCATAATGGGAATCACTGGGCTCACCCGAGGCCCGAGCTGACAGCCAAGTTTTTTCAGTCCCTCATAAAAACGATGGGCGTTGTTCCATAATTTTTCCCTCAGCCCGCTACCCTCTTGCAATAGCCGCAGGGCTACCCGGGTTGAAGCAATCAAGGATGGCGAAGAAGAAGCAGTGAAAATATACGGCCGCGCGGCGTAGCGAAGAATTTCAAGCTCAGGGTGATGACTGACGCAATAGCCCCCAATCGATCCAAGACTCTTACTGAAAGTCCCGACGATGAAATCGACCTGGTCTTCCACATTCTCTGCCTGAGCGACACCTCGGCCCGTTTCTCCCAGCACTCCCAGGGAATGAGCCTCGTCCACCATCAAGCAAGCACCGAATTCTTGTTTGACCGCGGCCATTTCCTTAAGCGGGGCAACGTCCCCCAGCATGCTGTAGATACCTTCCACCACGATTAAAGTTCGGCTGGCCCGGTCTTTCAAGCGCCGCAGACGCTTGGCCAGATCGTCAACATCGTTGTGACGGAACCGGATCACCTCCGCACTGCTCATGCGGCAACCATCATAAATACTGGCGTGGCTGTCGGAATCAATCAAAATGACATCATCAGCGCCAGGGACGGTGGAGAGAATCGCCAAGTTTGCCAAGTAGCCAGTGGAAAACACCATGGCAAAGGGTTTGTCATAAAATTCGGCAAACTCCCGCTCCAAGGCCAGATGATCCGCATAATTGCCATTGGCCATTCGCGAGCCAGTAGTGCCACAACCTTGCTCCCGTAACGCATTTTCCGCTGCGGCAATACACTCAGGATGAAAAGTCAGCCCCAAATAATTATTGGTGCCCGCCAGAATCACCCGGTGGCCGTTGACAATCGCCTCGGTGGGAGAAAGGATTTTTTCCACCTTGACATTGAATGGGTCAACACCGATATCACTCAGCTCGGCTCTTGCGGCCAAAAGCGGCTTGAATTTGTCGAACAGATTCATTCGCGCTCAAGAATTTGGTGAATCTTGTGGGCAAGATCCCCGACGGTTCTTACATCCGGCAAGACGTTAAGAGGAATTGACACATCAAACTGATCCTCGATTTCTTGCAAAAGGTTCATGACTTTCATGGAGTCCAGCCCCAAATTATCCACCAACTCCATATCGGGAGATAACTCGTTGGCATTGGGCACCATGGGACGTATCAAATTGATCAATTCAGCCAAGATTTCTTCGTAGGATTTCATAATTTCACAAGTGCGCTAAAACTCATTCATAGTGGCACGCTGTCATAGATTGTCAACCCAATAGAGACCATCCGGACCTGACTTATCAGAGAACGAAAACCCATCGCTTATAGTAATTGGCTTTGGTAACGCATCCATGCCCTGCGGCAAGCTCTGAGTCAGTCAAAGCTTGCCTAGCCCGGATATTTCACCAGCCGGCTTTGGACCTCAGGATAAGCAACTGATGTATAAACAGAAATCATGTTTATTCGCAACAAAAGGCAAGAACCATTTTGTTCCCGGCCCAAATTCTATCCCAGCCCTGGCTGGTCCAGGCGCGTCTGTCCTGCGCCATCATCCGGGATACTGGTGAAATCTCCGGGCTAGGATCTGCACATCAGTTTGCCAGCGCCAACCGAAACCCCTGCTCAAATTGTACCTGGGGACTCCATGTGAGCAGACGGTTTATTTTGGCAGTATCGCAAACCCAGTTTCGATGGCGCAACTCATTGACTTTACCACGAGTCAGCATGGGAGGATAACCCAAAACCCTCGCCGATCCCGCAGAAAGCAAAGCAACAGAGTGAAGCAGCCATCCGGGCACCGGCACAGATACAATGGGCTTGCCCCGTACTCGCCTAGCAATATCAATCACTTCCTGCCAATCGTACCCACCTTCCCGACCATCGTCCAACTCCAGGACTTCTCCTTCTGGAAATTCATGCAATAGCGTGGAAACAGCATCCGCCAAATCTTCCACATAAAGCAACGAAAACCGGGCCTCCGTGGGACCTAACACCGGTGCAAATCCAGATGCAAAGAACTTGAGCAGAGGTAACAACTCGCGGTCCCCTGGACCATAAACCGCCGGAGGACGCAATATCACCCATGAAAAATTGTTGTTATCCATCAATACGGCCTCCCCCCGCTGTTTACTCAGGGCATAAGGAGACAAAAGAGGTTCACGGGCGGCCAGGGAGGAAAAAAAAATGACTTTAGGGGAGCGGGCACAAGCGGCGGTAACTTGGGCCAAACGCTCGACACCCGCCACATTGACTGCATCAAATTCCGCTTGGGTAAGTCCCCGCACCAGACCTGCACAATGAACCACGGCATCTGAACCAGACACCAATTGTTCCAATGCGGAGATATCATCTAGGGTCCCACTGAAAACTTCATAAGTTAAATCTGCGGGAAGCTTTTTTTCTGATCCTGGCCGGACCAGGGCCCTTACACGCCACCCTTGTCCGGCCAATTTTCGCGCAACGGCGGCACCTATGAAACCGGTGACTCCGGTGATGGAAACGGTCGGCCCAATAACCTTCTTAGATGGCACGGCGGTCGGCTGCGGGCCGAGTCTGCTCCTCGCTATTGCCTACCCCGATCATGGAAAAATCATGGGTTGCAATAAAGTTTTGTCGCGCCTTGGAGCGAGACAACTTACCGGATGAAGTCCGCGGCAACGTGTGCAGTGGTACCAGCTCAATCATGCAATCGACGCCGACTTCCGAGCGAACCCGGCTACGAATGCGGTTCAGCAAATCCTTGCGCTTGGCATCATCTGTTTCCCGGCATTGGACAACGAGAACGGTCAGATCGCCCCCGTTAGGGCCAGGCACACCAAATGCCAATGCATCTCCAGGACGCACTTCGGGCTGCTGCTCCGCCAAATATTCCAAGTCCTGGGGCCAAATATTCCGGCCATTGACGATTATCAAATCCTTTTCACGGCCGGTAAGGTACAAACGATCACCGACCAAATACCCCAAATCCCCCGTATTCAGCCAACCATCCTCACTCAACACTTCCTGAGTAATACCGGGCTCTTCAAAATAGCCCGACATCACGCTGGGTCCTCTAAGATACACTGTACCGATTTGACGGTCCGGCAACTCGTTACCGTGATCGTCTTTGATTTTCAATTCAAAACCCGGAAGCAAGTGGCCACAATCGACAAACTTCCTCACTTCTTTGGCTACCGTTGAGGAAGAAGGAACTGCAAGGCTGTCGTAGGCCAACCTGTCGGCATCCACGACATCCGTCTTCAAGCCTTGACCCAAGGGAGCAAAGGTAACCGCAAGAGAACACTCTGCCATGCCATAACAGGGCAAGAAGGCTCCCTTATCAAATCCGGCAGGTGCCAATGCTTCGGCAAAACGGTCCAAAGCTTCGGTCCGAATCATTTCCGCACCCACGCCAGCCACTCGCCAAGCACTCAAGTCAAACTTTTCTGCCTCGCCCGGGCGCAACCGACGCTGACATAATTCATAGCCAAATGGAGGACCGAAGGAAATAGTCGCTTTATTCTTCGACATTAATCCCAACCATTGGCGAGGGCGCATGGCAAACTCACGCGTACCCAAATAATCCACCGAAACCTGAGATGCCACGGGCGTCAACATCAAGCCTACCAATCCCATATCATGGTAAAAAGGCAACCAGGAAACCGCGCGATCTCCAGGGCGCAATTTGACACCGTGCTGGGCAATGCCCGCCAGATTATCCATTACCGCCGCTTGTTTGATCATGACACCCCTGGGGAAACGGGTGCTTCCGGAAGTGTACTGCAAGTAGGCCAGCTCGTGGGATCGCAATGGCTGCAGGTCAGTTCCCACTTCGGGCAACTCATCGAAATCATCAGGCGTGCCGAAATACTGGATTTCCAAGCCTTCCGTGGCTTCACTCAGAAAGGAAGCAAAACCTTCCGGCGCCATGGCAATGCTTGGCTTACAACTTTTCAACATCGCCCGCAGCTGGCGCACATAAGCTTGATGGCTGCCCAGACTAAACGGAATAGGCAGTGGCACGGGAATCAAGCCGGCATACTGACATGCAAAGAAAAAACGCATGAAATCGGGATTTGTTTCGGCAACTAACGCCACGCGGGATTCTCTTTCGAGATTCAAGCCGGCCAATCGCCGCGCCAGGATAAGCGCTTCTTCCCGTAATCTGGCGTAGGGCAATGCCTCGTAGAGCTCTCCCCGGCCGTTGTAGAAATTACATCCAGTTTGGCCTAATGCGGCATAATCCAAAGCTTCCGCGAGCGTGGAAAAATCGGCAGGTCGCAAAGGCAGAGTATTTTCAGTTGGCGTAGCTTGAGCACCCAAGAGCCTCTCCCCTTTATTCTTAAACAAAAATCGAACAGTTGCTGTGTCCAAAGCAACAGGTGATGGCTAAACCAACCCCTAAACCGTCCATTGAGTAGCAAAACGCTTTCCCTGCGATTTCCTGTTGCTAAAATACGTTAGTTGCTTTCTTGCGAAAGCCGGGCTATTTGCTGAATCTGCAACATCATAGCATTGCCGCCGATTCAGAAACAAGCGCACTGCTAACCTTCAGAAAGCTTGTGATCTCGTTTTAACCAGTTATTAAAATAATAGCCTGTTGCGAGAAAACAATCAATAGTATCTGACAAACAACTAAACAACATTCTGCTACAAACCAACATCTTTCCATTAGAATAAACTATTTCTAGTTTTCTTTTGCCAAAATACAACAAGTGTCTTCCCCCTCAAAAAAGCTTTTAAAAACATACCCCGTCCAAAATTCCCGGGACTTGAATCGTTTTATTGCGGTGCCTTGGTTGATATATCAAAACGATCCCCAATGGACCCCGCCTCTAAAATTGGAACGGCGTCTTCATTTATCCGCCAAAAACCCCTATTTTTCCCATGCCCGCTGGCAAGCATGGATAGTTTTTAAAGGGGATCGGCCTGTTGGCCGCATCAGCGCACAGATTGATGCGCTGCATCTGCAGCACCACGATCCACCCACCGGGTTTTTTGGTCTGCTGGAGTCCATTGATGATTCATCGGTTTTTACTCTGCTCCTGGAGCTTGCAGAAAGTTGGTTGCATGAGCAGGGAATCGAAACGATCCAAGGTCCTTTTAATTTATCCATTAATCAGGAATGCGGCTTATTGGTGGAAGGCTTTGAAACGCCGCCTGTTTTCATGATGCCTTATAACCCGCCCTATTATGCCAGCCAACTAGAGGCATTGAACTACAGTGCGGCCAAAGATTTGCTCGCCTTTCTCATTGATGCGAATCTCCCGCCACCCAAAGCAGTTGCCAATCTCAGCCGCAAGGCAGCAAAGGAATTCCATGTCCGGCCCTTGCGGCGTTCCCGCTTGCAAGAGGAATTTGAATTACTGCGGGAAATTTTCAACGATGCCTGGGCCGACAATTGGGGCTTTGTACCTTTCACCAAGGAGGAATTTCAGGAGATTGGATCCACCTTGAGATTTGTGATTGATGATGATTTCGTCCAAATTGCCGAGTATCAAGGAGAAGCAGTGGGTATGATCATTGCCATGCCCGACTTGAATCAACTGATCCAGGATTTAGACGGCAAGCTCATGCCACTGGGCTGGCTCAAGCTGTTGTGGCGCTGGAATACCGCTTATCCCAACAAAGGACGGATTCCGTTAATGGGGGTGCGAAGACGCTACCGAAACAATCTCATGGGGGCGGCAATTGCCTATCTGCTAATTGAATCCCTGCGCCAACCCGTTCTCCGCAAAGGCATCCAACAAATGGAATTATCGTGGATTCTGGAAGACAATCAACGTATCCGGGGTATCATAGAAAGCCTGGGCGGGCAATGCTACAAACGCTATCGAATCTATCAAAAATCCTTGACCTGATATGCAATCTACCGCTACACCCCAATTCGACGCCATCGTTCTAGCCGCAGACCGGGAAGTAGAAAATCCCGTCGCCAAAGCCGCGGGCATGCCTTGCAAAGCATTGGCGAAGGTTGGCGGAAAGCCGATGTTGGCAATCGTATTGGACGCACTCCGGCAAAGTCCGTATATCAACGCATGCCTCTTATGCGGCCCGCCTAGAAAAATGCTGGAGGGAACTGGAATAGAGGCCTTGATTTCTCAAACACAAGTGAACTGGATCGAACCGCAACACTCCCCCAGCCTGAGTGTCCTTACAGCTTTTGATGCCATAGGAGAAAATCGTCCAATACTCCTCACGACTGCGGATAGCGCATTACTTTCGGAAGAAATTGTCAATTATTTTTGTAGCCATTCGCTGAAATGCGAATGTGATGTCGTTGTTGGCCTGGTTCATTACCGGGAAGTAATCGCCCGGATTCCGCAAGCCAAACGAACCACCTTGAGGTTCGCCGACGGCCCTTTCTGCAGCTGCAACCTGTTCGCCTTTCTCACCCCGCAAGGACGCAAGATAGTCAGCTTTTGGCGTAAACTGGAACAAGAACGCAAACACCCCTGGCGTTTGATTCGTGCTTTGGGGCCTGTGGCACTAGTCCGCTATTGGTTAGGGAAACTTGGCACCGAAGATGTGGTCAAGGAAGTGAAAAAAAAGCTTGGCATTCGGGTGCATTTTCTCGTTCTTCCCTATCCCGAAGCCGCGATAGATGTAGATAGCGTCGAAGATTGGGAACTGGCACAGCAGTTAGCAAGAGAATCATGACGACCCTGTGATGTCATTGTTGGTGCTGCCGACGTCTCCATAAATTCCACCCAAACCCGCCGGTTTTGCGCCTGTCCCGCTTTGCTGCGGTTGCTGGCGACTCGTCGGCGCGAACCCCACACTTTAATGGAAATCCGCTCTTTTTCCACGCCTAGCTTCAGTAAATACTCCTGGATTCTTTCAGCCCATTGTTTGGCCAACCGGCGGTTTTGGGTTTCACTCCGCCAGCGGGCCGCATCACTATGACCATGAAGCACCAACCGCCCCGGAAAAAATTCTTTGACATAGCGGGCGAGAAAATACAGCCGCTTTTTTTGCCGCGGGGTCAACACCCGCTGGCGGCGTCCATAATGATAAAGCCTGAGCCCCTCTGGTCCCATGACTTCAATTTTTATTTCAGGTTTGCTTTTTGAATGGGATTGACTGACCGAAACCAAACGCTTGGATGGCAGGTGATGGGCAATTAATACCTGGCGGATTTTCTGCCAGCGTTTCTGGAACCATTGTTTTCCCTCCTTGCCGTTCACCCTGGCGGCTGGGTCCACTACGACAACCCGGCCCTTTCCCAACATAGACAAATAGGCCGCCAGATTTGGCAAGATGCGGTTCAACCGGATTGGCAAGCCGACTTGATGTTCACGGAAGAAAAACCGGAGATCCTGGAAGTCCTTCAATCCAAACGTGGGCAATTTCAATCGGCACGATTGAAACCGGTCGTAAACTTCATGAAATCCCACCGATGAAACCAGTATCCGGGTTTCATCTACCAGGCCGTTCCGATGACTGTGATATATAAAGTTAGGAAAACGGCCTTGGACCAGTCCACCCAGCATTGTCTCCGCAGTTTGTCCCTGCACGCTCAACCGTTGGCCAACCAGACCTTGCCTGTCAACTGCGGTTACCGGCAATAGCCTTCCAACCCCGCCATAATGCTGCCAGGGCGCCGGCCCAATTCTGACCGACGCATCGGTGACCGAGTTTTCATTTTCCAAAACAAGCTGAAAACTAAGAGGCTCTCCGGCTTCGTGGCGGAAAATGGCCTGCCCAACATACGGAATGCGATGGCTCAATTGGCAGGACAGTTTTGCAGCGCTAACATGCCATCGCGCCTCCAGCAGCGGCGTCTGATAAATCCCCCCCCAGGCATGCACGGCAACCAACAATAGAACCCACCAAAGATTTTTCACCCAATTTCCCACGCGACCTTTCATTATTGAAAGATATCGGCGGATTGAAGTCAGGCTTTAACCCGGGTCAATAAAGCAGGCAAATCAGCGCAAGAAACAGCGGACGATTTCCAGGAAGCGTTCTGGTTGGTCCTGATGCAGCCAATGACCGGCATCTTCAATGGTTTTGATCAGCGCATTGGGAAATAAGGAACGAATCGCAGGGTGATATTGCAGTTTGATGTATTCGGAATGACCGCCGGCAATAAACAAAGTGGGACCGTCAAAAGGCTGCAGTTCCGAATCCTGAGGAAAGCCGGCAATGGCGGGAAGCGCCCGTTCCAAAATTTCAAAATCAAGGCGCCAATGGTAATGATCGTTTTCGGCAACCAGGTTTTGCAAAAGAAATTGGCGGACAGCATCATTCTCTATCCGATGTTTCAGCCATTCATCCGCTTCGCTGCGGCTGGTAATTTGATCCAGCGGCAGTTGCTTCAAGGTTCCGACAATGGCATTGAAATTATGGCTGTATTGAACCGGAGCGATGTCCACCACAATCAACCGGTCAACCAATGACGGGCGGGTCAGTGCCATGTACATGGCCACCTTGCCGCCCATGCTATGTCCAAGCAAATGAGCGCTGCTCAAACCCTCGCGGGCGAGCAGCCGGACAACATCCGCCGCCATGTGAGGATAATCCAGGGGCTGCGTTTTAGGAGAGTCCCCATGACCGCGCAAGTCGGGAACCAAAACCTTGAATTCTTGGGCTAAATTCCGGGCAAACGAATACCAATTGCGACCTGATCCGAACAGGCCGTGCAGAATCACCAATGGCGGGCCGCTCTCACCAAATTGGCGATAGCTCAATTCAACCGTTTGCACGCCTTAACCTCCGCCGGTGGCCCCATATCAGATGCGTCACCCGGCTATTTGCTTTCAATTTTTACCAAGATAAAGATCGGTAATAGAACCGTCAATGATTTCCGCCGCAAACATCACCGTTTCAGACAGGCTCGGGTGGGGATGAATGGTCAAAGCGATATCTTCCGCATCGGCGCCCATTTCCAGGGCCAGTACCGTTTCCGCAATCAACTCACCAGCGTGGGGACCGACGATGCCCGCCCCCAGAATCCGGCCGGTTTTCTTGTCGCTTAACAGCTTTGTCATGCCATCCCGGCGGCCAAGAGTCAAAGCTCTACCACTGGCGGCCCAGGGAAACACGCCTTTTTCGTATTCGACACCTTCTTGCTTAAGCTCCATTTCGGTTTTGCCCATCCAGGCCACCTCGGGATCGGTATAAGCCACTGCCGGAATGGCCAACGCCTGAAATGCGGCAGGTTCGCCGCAAATCACTTCCGCCGCGATTTTTCCTTCATAACTGGCTTTGTGGGCCAACATGGGATTGCCGACAATATCACCGATGGCGTAGATATGAGGGATATTAGTACGCTGCTTGTCATCCACGGGAATGAATCCCCGCTCATCAGTAGCAATGCCAGCCGCTTCAAGATTAAGCAGATCACTGTTGGGACGCCTCCCCACCGCCACCAGCACTCGGTCGAAAACTTGCGCATCCGGAGCGCCTTTGCCCTCCAGGCTGACTTTGACGCCTTTTTTTTGAAATTCGACCGCGGTCACTTTAGTATTCAGCCAGATGGCTTCATACCGCTTCGAGGCAATTTGATGAAGGGGCTTGACGAGATCAGGGTCGGCCCCGGGTAACAGTTGATCAGTCAATTCCACCACACTGATCTTGGTTCCCAAGGCGTGATAAACACAAGCCATCTCCATCCCAATAACCCCACCGCCGACCACCAAAAGCGATTCCGGAACTTCTTCCAGAGCCAACGCCGCCGTGGAATCCATGATCCTCGGATCTTCCGGCCATCCCGGCAGTTTCACCGGCCGGGAACCGGCAGCAATAATCGCTTGCTCGAACTGTATGGTTTTGGTTTGACTGCCGTTTTCGTCAGTCACCTCCAAGGTATTGCTAGCGGTAAAGCGCCCGGTGCCATAAATAACCTCAACCTTGCGCTGCCCGGCCAATCCCGCCAGACCCTTGTTCAATGTTTTGACTACCCGCTCTTTCCATTGGCGGAGCTTGGACAAATCGATTTCAGGGTCGGCAAAGACAACCCCCCTGGCAGCACTCTCGCGGGCCTCGTAAATGACCTGGGCCATGTGCAGCAGCGCCTTGGAAGGGATACATCCCACGTTTAAACAAACACCCCCCAAGACCGGATAGCGTTCTACCAATGTCACCTTTTTACCCAAATCCGCCGCTCTGAAAGCCGCCGTGTAACCGCCGGGGCCGCCCCCCAACACCAAAACTTCAGTTTGTACCGTCATCCGTCCACCCTCCTTTTCACAACACCAAGCGCCGCAAATCGCTCAACAACTCTCCGAATTTGACCACAAACTGGGCCCCTTCCGCACCATCAATCACCCGGTGATCGTAGGAGAGAGAAACCGGCAAGATCAGGCGCGGAATAAATTCATTGCCATTCCAGTGAGGCTGCATCTTGGCCCGGGACAAGCCGAGAATGGCCACCTCTGGCACATTGACAATGGGGGTGAAAAAACTGCCGCCAATACCGCCCAGGCTCGATACAGAAAAGCATCCGCCTTGCAAATCATCCGGTTTAAGCTTGCCCGCCCGGGCCCGAGCGCTGACTTCAGCCAGCTCCTCAGCCAAGTCCCATACGCCTTTTTTGTCCACATCCCGGATGACCGGCACTACCAACCCCTCTGGTGTGGCCACCGCGACACCGATGTGAAAATAGCGCTTTAAGATCAAAGACTCCCCATCGGGCGCCAAAGAAGCATTAAAGGAGGGAAATTGTTGCAGTAACGCGGGCAAAACTTTGAGAACAAACGCCAACGGTGTGATTTTGACATTGCGCCGTTCTGCTTCGGCTTTGAGGCTTTTCCTGAATTCCTCCAGCTCCGTGATATCCACTTCATGATGCTGCGTCACTTGAGGCGCGCTCTGCCATGCTCTGAGCAAATGGGGCCCGGAACGACGCTTGATGCGCGACATGGCTGCCGTTTCCACCGGCCCGAACTTGGAAAAATCGATTTCCGCAATGGCGGGCAAAACAGCAGCCCCTCCCGCCGACGCACCTTGCAATCGCGCTTTGACAAAGGCTTCCACATCTTCCCGCAGGATTCGGCCTTTGGGGCCGCTGCCCTTGACTTGATGCAAATCCACCCCCAATTTACGGGCAAATTTCCTTACCGAAGGGCTGGCGTAAGGCAATTGGCCAGCGCTTTCTTCCGCTACTGGCACCGGAGGTTCCGATTCCTGCACAGGCATGGGTTGAGAGGCAGGTGGCGCCGCCTGTTCAGGTTCAGGCGCCTTCTCTTCTATCCGTGATGGCGCTGTTTCGGTTGGTGCTTCGGTCACAGCCTCCGCAGCTGTCTCCTCTACTTTAAGCTTGGCGATGGGCGAGCCTTCTTTGACCTTGTCCCCCACGTTGACCAATACTTCAGTCACCGTTCCAGCATCGGGAGAAGGCACTTCCATGGTCGCCTTATCGCTCTCCAATGTAATCAGCGGAGCGTCCTTCTCAACTTTGTCCCCCGGCTCGACCAACACTTCGATGACATCCACTTCATCGACATCCCCCAGTGGTGGAACGACTATTTCCTTCTCCTGACTCACCCTTAGTTACCCCTTAGAATGCTTGATTTAACTCTTTTCATTATTATGCCTATAAAGAATGGCCGGCATTATCGGAATTTCATAATGCCGGCCATTATACCGAATGACGCAGAATTCAAACTGTTGGAGGAAAAGGCTTATTCGGATCGATGCCGTATTTGGCAATCGCCTTTTTCACCAACTCAGGCTTGACGGTTCCTTCATCCGCCAGGGCTTTGAGCGCCGCAACAGCAATGGAAAAGCGGTCCACCTCAAAGAAACGCCTGAGTTCTTTCCGCACATCGCTGCGTCCGTAACCGTCAGTTCCCAGGACATAATAGGGCTTGGCAATGTAAGGCCGGATCTGATCCGCGTGGGTACGGATATAATCGGTCGCCGCCACAATAGGCCCCGGCGTCGAATCCAGAACCGATGAAACATAGCTTTGCTTGGGTTTTTCCCCGGGATGAAGCCCATTCCAGCGGGCACACTCCATGCCATCGCGGTGCAGCTCGCTAAAGCTGGTCACACTCCACACATCAGCGGTAATATCAAAATCCGCTTTCAAAAGATCCGCGGCAGCAATCACTTCCCGCAGGATAGTGCCACTCCCCAGCAGTTGTATTTGTGACTTTTGTCCACCGCCGGAAAAGCGGTAGATTCCCCGCAGGATCCCTTCTTCCACCCCTTCCGGCATGGCCGGATGGGTGTAATTTTCATTCATGACGGTGAGGTAATAATAAATATTCTCCCCTTCTTTCATCATCCGCCGCATGCCATCGCGGATAATGACGGCCAATTCGTATCCAAAACAAGGATCGTAAGCCACACAGTTGGGCACTGCGGAAAAGAACAGCAGATTATGGCCATCTTGATGTTGCAAGCCTTCGCCGGCCAATGTCGTCCGCCCAGCCGTGCCGCCCATGAGAAATCCACGGGCCTGCATATCTCCCGCGGCCCAGCAAAGGTCACCGACGCGCTGATAACCGAACATGGAATAATAAATATAAAAAGGCACCATCGCCAGATCATGGTTACTGTAGGCAGTACTGGCGGCTATCCAGTCGCTCATGGCGCCCGCTTCACAGATACCTTCCTCGAGAATCTGCCCCTGCTTATCTTCGCGGTAATAATTGATTTGACCGGCGTCTTCCGGCTCATACAATTGCCCCACATGAGAGTAAATTCCGTATTGGCGGAACAGTCCTTCCATGCCAAAAGTCCGGGCTTCGTCAGGTACAATGGGAACCACGTGTTTGCCCAGCTTTTTATCCCGCATCAACCCCGCCAATATCCTGACAAATACCATGGTGGTGGACATTTCCCGCTCCCCGGTTCCCTGCAAGGCGAAGTCAAAAGCCTTGGGCTCCGGCATCGGCAACGGCTTGGACTGGCGCCGGCGCTGGGGCAAATACCCTCCCAGGGCACGGCGGCGCTCGTGCAGATATTCGATTTCAGGACTCTTATCGTCCGGCTTGTAAAAGGGCGCTTCGGCCAACTTGTCATCGGGAATGGGGATGTCAAAACGGTCGCGGAATTTCCTGAGGGCCTTTTCTTCCAGCTTTTTCTGCTGATGCGCGCCCATCCGTCCTTCTCCCGCCTCGGCCATGCCATAACCTTTGATGGTTTTGGCCAGAATCACCGTCGGCTGTCCAGTATGCTCCACCGCCGCAGCATAGGCGGCATGGACCTTGTGAGGATCGTGCCCCCCCCGGTCGAGGCGGAAAATCTCCTCATCCGACATATTGGCGACCATTTCCAGAAGCTCTGGATATTTTCCGAAAAAGTGCTTGCGCACGTAAGCGCCATCTTTGGCCTTGTAGGTTTGGTATTCGCCATCGACCACTTCTTCCATGCGTTTTTTAAGCAGTCCCTTGCTGTCCTGAGCCAGCAAGGGATCCCAGCGGGAACCCCAGATCACTTTGATTACATTCCAGCCAGCACCACGGAAAAGCCCTTCCAGCTCCTGGATGATCTTACCGTCTCCCCGCACTGGGCCATCGAGGCGTTGCAGATTGCAGTTGATCACGAAAATCAGATTATCCAGTCGTTCCCGTCCGGCCAGAGACAAGGCGCCCACTGATTCCGGCTCATCCATCTCCCCGTCGCCACAGAAACACCAAACCTTACGGCCTTCGGTATCGGCCAGTTTGCGATCATGGAGATAACGCATGAACCGTGCCTGATAAATGGCCATCAACGGCCCCAACCCCATGGAAACCGTGGGAAATTGCCAGAAATCCGGCATCAGCCAGGGATGGGGATAAGAAGATAAACCCCTGCCAGCCACTTCGCGGCGGAAATTTTGCAGATGTTCTTCCGTCAATCGCCCTTCCAGGAAGGCACGCGCATACATGCCAGGAGAAGCGTGGCCTTGAAAAAATACCAGATCACCGCCGAAATCTTTGTTCGGCGCGCGGAAGAAATGATTGAAGCCCACCTCATAGAGGGTTGCCGCCGAAGCGAATGTGGCTATGTGGCCACCATATTCGGTCGATCTGCGGTTGGCTTGCACCACCATGGCCATGGCATTCCAGCGGATATAAGAACGGATTCTGCGTTCAATGGCGCTGTCTCCAGGGCAGCGTTTTTCGAGATGGGGGGGAATAGTATTGATATAAGCGGTATTGGCGGAATAGGGAATATTTATTCCGGAACGCCTGGCCTTATCAATCAAACGTTCAATCAAATAGTGCGCCCGCCCGGGGCCCTGGGTCTGAAGCACCGATTGTAATGCATCTACCCATTCCCGGGTTTCTTCCGGATCAGGATCCTGAAATAAAGAAGCGCCGGAAAGCCAGCGGGGATCAAGGTTTTGTGTCACACATCCTCCAAAAACTTGCTGAACGGTTCAAATGCAAACAGTAAATCCAAGGTAGCGCCAATGGGGCCCGATAGTATAACAGTGCTTGCAGATTACCCAAGCTCAAGTTAGCCTCCGGTTGCATTCATGTGCCGCAGGATTACCGGTTTTTCTTGTAAATCGAAATAGTGTCTTTCCGGCTTGATCGCCATTGCCGCCACAATGGCCTGGCGCAATTTGTTTCCGTCTCCCGGATAGCGCCGAATGACCTGCTTGAGATCTACCGAATGTTCATTGCCAAGACATAGGAGCAGCCGCCCTTCCACGGTCAACCGCACCCGGTTGCAGTCCGCGCAGAAATTATGACTATGGGGGGAAATAAAACCAACTTTTGTTCCCGTACCGGCAACAGTAAAGTAACGAGAGGGGCCCCCCGTGCGCACCGGACTGGGCAGCAAGGTGAATACTTTCTCCAGATCCTGCTTGACCTGGTCGGAAGAGTAATAGGCATGACTGCGGTTGTGGCTGGCGACCAAGCCCAAAGGCATTTCTTCAATAAAACTAATATCCAACTGCCGATCCACGGCAAAACGGGCTAAATCTATGACTTCGTCATGATTAAAACCTTTGAGAATCACGGCATTCAGTTTAATGCACTCAAAGCCCGCCCGGCGGGCGGCCTCCAATCCCTCGAGCACCCGCTCCAAGCGGCCCACTCGGGTCATTTCCCGAAACCGGGCTGGTTTCAAGCTATCCAAGCTGATATTAAGCCGGGAAACGCCCGCTGTTGCCAAACGGTCGGCACATTCCGCCAGACGGGTGCCATTGGTCGTCATCACCAATTCTTTCAGCGGCAGCCGCCCCAGCTGCTCAATGAGGTCCAAGGCCCCGCGCCGCACCAAAGGCTCACCGCCGGTGATACGAATTTTCTCCACCCCGAGATCGACAAATGCCTTGGCGATCCAGTAAATTTCCTCCAGGGTCAAAATCTGCGCCCGGGGGAGAAATGTCATCTCCTCCTCCATGCAATACAGGCAACGCAAATCGCAGCGGTCGGTAATCGAAATCCGCAGATAGGAAACCTTGCGGCCAAAACGGTCGATCAGCGGGCCGGAGGGATTCAAAACATCCACCTCATACCAAATATGCCCATGCCGATCAGAAGGGCAACTTGGGCATGCCCCCCGGCATTCCTGGCAATCCGCCTTTGCCAAAGCCTTTCATTTTTTTCATCTTTTTCATCATTTTCTGCATCTGGCTGTATTGTTTCAACAACCGGTTGACGTCCTGGATCTGCATCCCTGAACCTTTGGCAATCCGGCGTTTGCGGGAGTTGTTGATGACTGCGGGAAAACGGCGCTCGTGGGGAGTCATGGAGTTGATAATGGCGATCTGCCGGGTAATATCCTTGTCATTGATGTTTTCCTTGACGTTTTTGGGCAAATCCCCCATCCCTGGCAACTTATCCAGCATTGCGGTGATACCACCCATTTTGGTCAATTGGGCCAATTGATCGCGCATGTCCTCCAGATCGAATCCCTTGCCCTTTTGGACTTTTTTGACAAACTTTTCGGCTTTCTTTCTGTCGATCTTGCGCTCGACCTCCTCAATCAGGCTGAGCACATCTCCCATGCCCAAAATACGGGAAGCGATGCGATCCGGGTGAAATAATTCCAAAGCATCGGTCTTCTCACCAAGACCGATAAATTTGATTGGCTTGCCGGTAATATGACGAATGGACAATGCCGCTCCGCCCCTGGCATCGCCATCGGCCTTGGTCAGCACTACCCCAGTTAACGGCAGGGCATCGTGGAAAGCCTTGGCGGTATTGGCGGCATCCTGACCGGTCATGCTGTCAACCACAAACAGCGTTTCGACAGGTTGCACGGCCTCGTACAGCTGTTTGATTTCCTGCATCATCTCTTCGTCTATGTGAAGACGGCCGGCGGTATCGATAATCACCGCATCCAGCAAATGCTTGCGGGCGTGTTCGACTGCTTTATTGGCGATCTCCACCGGAGATTCCTCGGGAGAAGAGGGGATGAATTCCACCCCTACTTCATCGGCCAGTGTTTTCAGCTGGGCGATGGCGGCGGGCCGGTAAACGTCCGCGCTCACCACCGCGACTTTCTTCTTTTGCCGGTCCTTGAGCCAGCGGGCCAATTTGGCGACGGTGGTCGTTTTCCCCGCCCCCTGCAAGCCCGCCATCAAAATCACCGCCGGCGGCTGGGTGGCCAGATTCAAACCCTCGCTGGCACCGCCCATCACATCGATCAATTCCTGCTGGACGACTTTGACGAATGCTTGGCCAGGCGTCAGACTCGTCTGCACTTCCTGCCCCATCGCCCTTTGCTTGACCTGGTCTGTGAAGGCTTTGACCACTGGCAAGGCCACATCGGCCTCCAACAGCGCCATCCGCACTTCGCGCAAGGTGTCTTTGATATTGTCTTCGGTCAGGCGAGCTTGGCCGCGGATTTTTTTGAAGGTGTGGCTTAAACGTTCAGAAAGCGTATCAAACATCTTTAATATTACCTGTGGCTTACCGCATCCCCAACATTGCAGGGATAAAACTTAATCGATCATCAAACATTGGTTTCCGATCCATCCGTCGAATCTTATCATTATGCCAGACTGGGAAGGAGAAGGAAGCCCTGCCACACTCCTCTTCAGGGCAATCGAATGAACCGATTCCCCCCTCTCCCTCTGGGATAGGGGCTTCAATGCCGTGCAACATCACATGAACAGGAAAAACGGCGGTCATCCGATTGCCCTGCACTCTTCTTGCACAATCTATACTCCAAGAGTTTATTACTCCCTCTCGAAAACCGTGCAAAATGGAGAAAATCTGGGAACGGCCATGTTGTTTTGGAGAGATCGGAGGCCTATGATGGGCGAGAATCAGTAAGTTTTGACTCGCCACCCTTCGCGGAGTTCATGAGATGGATTGGAAAGCATTTCTCCAGCACCACCCGGTTTTTGCTCATTGCCATTCAATCACACCAAAACGGTGAACCGTCATGATTTATTACCATTGTTCGGAAGCAAGGGTTGGCCACAATGAGGACAATGAGAAGGAATTTTGCCGGTCTTTTGGAACATGATTTTTTCGCAATCTAAAATAGTTTCCGCCTCTTCCTCTTCTAGTCCCAGTTCTTGCTGGGATAATTTCAGTGCTTCGAATTCCGCCCGGGAGATCACACCATCGGCCAAGGCTTCCCGCAATTTGAGCCGGTAAAGCTCACGCCGTTTTTGAATTTCCATGGAGAAACCCGAAGCCAATATCCCAGCCGGCATGGCCGCCATGCCTACGCCGGCGATGGTAATCAAAACGCCGAAGGCTTTGCCCAATGGTGTCAGTGGCACCACATCGCCATAACCTACTGTGGTCAATGTCACCGTCGCCCACCAGATGGCTCTAGGGATACTGCCAAAGGCTTCAGGTTGTGTCTCGTGCTCTAACAAATAGATGCCGCTGGAGGCAATGATAATAATAATCACCATGACGAAAATGGCGGAAATAAATGCCGAAGCCTCCCGTTGAATTACTGCTAGCAATAAATCCAAGGCGCTGGAATAACGCGTCAGCTTGAACATCCGCACCAACCGCAACACCCGCAGAAAACGCGCATCCAATTCGAAAAAGTAAGTCAGATAAAAAGGCAAGAATGCCAATAGATCGACAATCGCCATCGGTGTCAGCATGTACCGCATACGCCCCCGAACCGGGTCCTGGAATCTGGGATTCTCAACACAACACCACACTCGCAGAAAATACTCAATGCTAAAGGCGCTCACGGACAATAGCTCAAACCCGTCAAACCATGGCTGGTAGGTGAGGTAATATTCATCCACTGACTCCAGAATCACCGCCAGTACATTCAAAGTGATCAGCAGCATAATGGAAATATCCACTATTTTGCTGGCGATTCCCGGATGGCGGTGATCGAGCAATTGATAAATTCGGTAACGCAAGGACATATAAGGCCTCATCGTGAGTCAGGCAAGCAGGTCGTGTAGAATAGTCTGCGGATTTTTCCTCAGACACGACTGTCTACTGGAAAGCAAGGCGACTTCCACAACTATCAACCAGCGTCAGGGTATTTTATTGCCCGTGAAATCACAAGTTTCAAGACAGGAGCTTTCATGACACTTCTTTCCCGAGAAAGCATTGAAAATGCTCTCAAAACCTACCATGACCCCCATTCGGATTCAGACCTGGTGAGTGCAGGCGCGGTCCGTTCTATCCAAATCGAGGATGGTCGAGTAACCATTGAAATCGTCCTGGGATTCCCCGCCAAGAGTTACTTCCCCCGACTGGTCACCACGCTGACGGAGAAACTCCGCTCCCTGCCCGGCCTGGAAGCGGTCGATATTAAAGTCCGCACGGAAATCACCGCCCGTGCCGTACAGCAAGGGCAAAAACCCCTGCCCGGCATCAAAAACATCATCGCCGTCGCCTCCGGCAAAGGCGGCGTGGGCAAATCCACCGTCGCCGCCAACCTGGCCCTGGCCTTATCCCAGGAAGGCGCCCAGGTAGGGGTACTTGATGCTGATATTTATGGACCCAGCATTCCCCGCATGCTGGGGGTCAGTGGCCAGCCGGAAACCAAGGACGGCCAGCTTATCGAACCAAAAACATCCTACAGCTTGCAAATCATGTCCATCGGCTTCCTGGTGGATGAGGATACCCCCATGATCTGGCGCGGACCCATGGCTACCGGCGCCCTGCAACAATTGTTGACCCAGACCCACTGGCACGACCTCGATTACTTGATTGTCGATTTGCCCCCTGGCACCGGCGATATCCAACTCACCCTCACCCAGCAGATCCCTGTGTCCGGGGCATTGATTGTCACCACCCCCCAAGACATTGCCTTGCTGGACGCCATGAAGGGGTTGAAAATGTTCGAGAAGGTCAACGTCCCGGTTCTGGGCATCGTCGAAAACATGAGCTTGCATATTTGCAGCCAGTGCGGTCATGAAGAGCCCATCTTTGGCAGCGGCGGCGGGGAAAAGCTGGCCGGCAAATACAACGTTCCCCTGCTAGGCTCCCTGCCCTTGGACATCAGCATCCGCGAGAACGCCGATGGCGGCCATCCCACCGTTATCTACGATCCCGACAGCCGCATAGCGCAAATTTACAAGGAAATCGCCCGCAAGGCGGCTGCAAAACTGGCGCGGCGACCCAAGGACTTCGCCGCCAAGTTCCCGAAAATCGTGGTGGAGAACGACTGACATGGCCATCAAATCCGACCGCTGGATCCGCCAAATGGCAGAAGAACACGGCATGATCGAACCTTTTGAAGCTCTCCAGATTTCCCAGGTCAACGGCGAGCGGGTGATTTCCTTCGGTACCTCCAGCTATGGCTACGATATCCGTTGCAGCGACGAGTTTAAAATTTTCACCAACATCAATTCGGCGATTGTGGACCCCAAAAACTTTGACGCCGACAGCTTTGTGGATGTCAAATCCGATGTCTGTATCATTCCGCCCAATTCCTTTGCCCTGGCAAGGACGGTGGAATTCTTCCGCATTCCAAGGGATGTGTTGACCATCTGCCTGGGTAAATCCACTTATGCCCGCTGCGGCATCATCGTCAACGTCACCCCCTTGGAGCCGGAATGGGAAGGCCATGTCACTCTGGAATTTTCCAACACCACGCCACTGCCGGCCAAAATCTATGCCAACGAAGGAGTGGCCCAGGTGCTGTTTCTGGGGGCGGATGAAATCTGCGAAACCTCCTACCGCGACCGGGGAGGAAAATACCAAGGACAGACCGGCGTTACCCTGCCCAAAGCTTGAAAACAATCAAAAAAGAGGATTTTTCGTGAGTCAACGTCCCGTCAATACCATACTTATCACCGGCTGCTCCAGCGGCATTGGCTACGTTACCGCCAAAGGATTGAAAGAAAGAGGCTACCGGGTGTTTGCCTCGGCCAGAAAGGCCGAAGATGTAGAACGTTTAAGGCAAGAAGGCTTTGAAGCCTTGCAACTGGATTTGGATGACAGCGCCAGTATTAAAAAAGCCGTGGACCAAGTCCTGGAATGGACCGGCGGGACCCTGGATGCTCTGTTCAACAACGGCGCCTGGGGACAGATCGGCGCGGTGGAAGACCTGAGCCGGGAGGTACTCAAGGCCCAATTCGAAACCAACTTCTTCGGCACTCACGAACTCACCAACCTTGTCTTGCCTGTGATGCGCAAACAAGGATACGGCCGGATCTTATATAATAGCTCGGTCCTGGGATTTGTCGCCCTCCCCTTCCGCGGCGCGTACAATGCCAGTAAATTTGCCCTTGAAGGGCTGGTGGACACGCTGCGCCTGGAACTTTACAAAACCAAAATCCATCCGGTTTTAATCGAACCCGGCCCTATCCTTTCCAAATTCCGGGAAAACGCCTACCACCAATTCAAACAAAACATTGACGCCCAACACAGCCCTTACCGCGATCTCTATAAAAAGATGGAAGAACGCCTGGCCACCGAAGGTCCTGTTGTCCCCTTCACCCTGCCAGCGGAAGCAGTGCTGCAAAAAGTCATCTATGCCCTCGAATCTCCCCGCCCCAAAATCCGTTACTATGTCACCTTTCCGACCTATCTATTCGCCTTTCTAAGGCGAATTTTGCCTTTCCGGTTACTGGATTGGGTGTTGCGTAAAGTTTGACTCAATGAGCAATAGCAACTTACTACTCTTAGTATCAGTTATTTTGCTATTGAATCTTTATATTTACAAAAAAACCTTTTTAAATACCATTGGCAATATATTTTTCTTTATATCATCCTCACTAATAATCATCTTATCAATCGGCTATAAAGTGGCCGATTGCTTTACCGCAAAAGGGATCGATGAATCAGTCATATATCATTTAAAATACGGACTAAAGGGCGCTGGATTTTCAGATCATAAACACCTTATATTATGGACATCAACCGAATTATTAATAGGATTAACAGGGTTATTGCTATTCGTAGTAAAATTTAGACACTCGGGAAACCCCAGTCCACCTAGAGTTTTCTCTATCATTTCCCTCACCCTACTATCCCTTGCAATTCATCCTTCTGTAAGGGACATATATAATCTAAATAAGGATTATTTGAGCATAACAACCACTCAATCAGCTAGTCCCGCCAATGAAAACAACGATTTTTATGATTATTACAGAACCCATATCAGAAAAATAAGCAATAAAAATTTAAATTTCGTTTTAATTTATGCAGAAGGGTTGGAAAGAACGTATTTTAACCAAAGCTTATTTCCCGGCTTGATCAATAGCCTTAAACAGATAGAGAAAAAAAACGCTTATTATTTTACTAATATCCAACACGTAAGAGGAACCGGTTGGACAATTGCGGGAATGGTGGCCAGTCAATGCGGCATTCCGCTTGAAACCCCTTCTCACGGCAATTCCATGTCGGGCATGGATAAATTTCTGCCTTCAGCAATTTGCCTTGGCGATATTTTAAGACAAGATGGATATCATTTGACTTATATGGGAGGCGCATCTTCCGAGTTCGCAGGAAAAGGCAAATTTTACAAGACTCATGGCTTTGACGAAGTGCTTGGTTATGATGAGTTACATACAAAAATTAATGACAAATCCTACAGGACAAGTTGGGGATTGTACGACGATACTTTATTTGATCTAGCCTACAAAAAGTTCATAACCCTTTCCAAAAGAAGCGAAAAATTTGGGTTGGTCCTTCTCACTTTGGATACCCACCCCCCCAAGGGGCACCCATCGAAGAGCTGTCAAGAGGTACGCTATCGGGACGGTAACAACCCAATGCTGAATGCGGTCGCCTGCTCCGACAGACTCATCACCACATTTATCGACGCCATCCAGCATTCACCTTATGCCAACCGTACAATCGTCATCCTTGTTTCCGACCATATCGCATTGTGGAACACCGCCTATCCCTTACTGAGCACAACAGATCGCCATAATCTATTCATGATTTTTGACCCGCGCCAACACGAACCAACGAAGGTCGCAACTTTTGGCTCTCCCTTGGATATTGGCGCAACATTATTGCCTTTGTTGGGATATCAAGGCGGTTTGGGTTTGGGTCGAGATTTATTGAGTGAAAAAGAAACGGAATCAGAAAGGCAGTTCATCCGCCTGCGTTTATCAAGCTGGAAACCTCAATTGGTTGCCTTGTGGAAGTTTCCCAAAATCAAGAAGTTTATAGAAATCGACCCAAAACGCCACCAGTTATCCATTGACGACAGGCATTTTAAAATCCCTGCACTTGTCGAGGTTAAAGACGACTTATCCACAGTACTGCGGTTTGATTTCAATAAATCATTCAAACAAGATTCTCTTGCCCGCCAAGCTAAAACTCTCATCCAAAATAAAAAGCATTTTTTATTGGTAGATATCTGCCAAAACCTTTCCAACCTTAATATTCATACCAATGGACATGATTATTGCTTACTTGCTGCCATTAAAGGCCGGTTAGTGGCCCTTAAAAAAATCACAGCAATCAACAAAATAACATCATCCCAAATAAAAGGCATGCTGGCGGTGCCCGGGCAGACTAACAGCCACGCTTCGCCTGCTGCTGCAAGTCAATTGATAAATTTCAATGAGGCCACTAAAAAACCATTACCCGGCAGATTCACTGCTCATAGGATTGCCCATGCAGGAGGCGGAATCAATGGAGAAACTTACACTAATTCTCTGGAGGCCCTCAGCGAAAACTATAAAAAAGGATTTAAATATTTCGAAATTGACTTCTCCTTCACCAAAGACAACCACCTGGTCTGTTTGCATGACTGGCAAATTAACTTTGCTCAACTTTTCGGTTATTACCCCAACGATGAATTAAGTTTAAGAGAATTTGAAAAGCTGGTTAAAAATAACAAACAGATTCACAATTGCACCCTCGATAGCTTGGCGAAATGGTTGAAACAGCATCCATCTGCATTCATAATAACCGATGCCAAGGAAAGAAATATCGAAGCCTTAAATACCATTTACAATAGAATATCCGACGCTTCCCGCAGGATTATCCCACAAATTTATGATCCAGAAAATTTTATTAAAGCCAAGAAAATAGGCTTCAACCAAGTTATTTGGACATTATATCGATATACCGGAGACAACCGCAGTGTCCTTGCATGGGCAAAAAAATTCGAAGGTCCCTTTGCTATCACCATGCCTAAACACAGAGCAGATTCCGAACTCCCTCGCGCCCTTGGGGCGCTGAACATACCCAGTTATGTCCATACAGTAAATGACACTCAAGAATACATGAGATACAGATCCAATGGCATCACAGAGATCTATACTGACTTTTTACCCCTAAATAACATCGACACTGCGGATCTTTCTAAGTAACATATCCTTTGTTAAGTTGACGAGATGTTTGGCCTTATCAAGCTGAGAACATAGGCTTGTCACATTGCAGATTCTGCCGTTTCGCTTACTGGATTGGGTGTTGTGCGAAGCATGATTTACCCCAAAGTGAATCTGCACCTCAATCATTAACGCGCACACTGCTTGCTGCACCTATTACCTCACTCGTACCGACCAGGTCAGGTCGACAAAATAATCCGGCGCATCGTCGGTCAAACCGAAGCCGGGAGAAAGGGTCACGAACGTGGCTCTGCCGATACGGGTTGTCGCGCCAAAAATCAAGGAAGAAATTACCTGTTCACTGCCACGGATATTACGCCCACGCAGTTCATCTTCATTGGCAAACAATTGCTGAAAAGTAATGCTGAGCGAGGTATCCGGGCTGGCAGCCAAAGAGGCGCCCAACGTAGCGCCAAACTCATCGCCGGGATGAAAACCTTTTTTTTCAAAAGCTCTCGAATAGAAAATACTGCCGACAAATGCAAGCGGATCCTGGCGCTTGAGCGCGGTCAGGGATAACCGTAGTTCATTGATTCCGCTATTGAAAGCAATACCCTTATCCTGCCTCTGCCCGGTATCTGTATCCCAGGTAATCCGGCCGATCAAATCCGGCCACCAATTTTTTTCCCTGAGCAAGGTTTTGGCGAACCCAATACTGACATCTCCAAAGGTCGAAGCAGTATCATCGTTGCGAACCAAGCCAAACTGTCCCCGAGGCATGAAATGCTTTTGTTTGATAATTTGGTAGGGAACACTGAATTCCAGCTGGGAATCAAAAGGCAATCCCAGCCGCATCAACAGATTAAAATTAAAGATATTTTGCCGAATCTCTCCAATCCCGATCTCCCCTGTCGACTCTGTATCCGTTCCCTGGTCTATAATCAGCCGTCCGGTTTGCCGTTGAACATTGCGGGTATAGGAAAAGGAAGGCTGCAGGTCCAAACGCCATGGAGGCAATAACAAAGCGCCGCTGATGGTCAACGTTCGTTCCAACGCCCTTTCGGCCAATTCCTCGTCAACTTCGAATGTTCCGGGCGCTGCCGGTTGGGTTTGTGTTTTCTTTTGCTTTTTGACTGCCATGGACGGACGGTGGGGAGAGCTTGGCTGGGCAGGGAATTTTTCTTCCCGTGATTGGGATGCGCCCGCCTGTCGTTCCAAACGTTCCACCCGCCGCAGCAAGTCCTGGATGATGGCGTCACGTTTCTCAAGTTCACGGGTGAGCTTTTCGACTTCGGTTTTTTCTGAAGCCGGTTGAGCCGCAAGGCAAGAGCTAAACAAACAGAGCAGGCTCAGACAAAACAGATCGAAACGCAACTTTTCGCGCGAAAATGCTAACCAGCCAAAGAATCCAGAGCCCATGAGATTGCCTTTTGGTATTGTTATATGAAAAGCCAAAACCTCGCCAAGTCGCTTTATCTCAAAAAGACGAAATCCCGAGATCTTGGGGCCAGGTGGTTGGGCATGGCGTTTCCACCGTTGCGTACGACAACAAATCCCACCTTACCAATTTCGGGGTATTCAATCCAGCTGTGTTCAAAACGTTCTTTAAGAAGCGTGCGATTTCCCCATGCCGGATCGGCCAACAATACCCGGTTTCCCCGAACCCCCCGGAAAACCACAAAATGATTGTAGCCATGAATACTGACCGGCACCATGATCGGTGCGCGTTCGATCAAATCCTTGAGGGCCAGCTTGCCGTAACCAATCCCTTGATAACCCCTGGCGTCCACATAACGCTTGAGATCCAGCAAGGAAAAGCCTTGCCGCACCGTCACCAGTTGGGGCATCTCTATATACTCTTTGCGGCTGATCAATCTCTTGGCGATTTCCCGTTCTGAAACGAAATCATGGTGCTGGTAATGCAAAAGCGTGGCCAACGCCGCCGCGCCACAGCTTAAGTCCCACTTCTGCACTACTACATTCACCCGCCGCATCTCCAACAGAGATTGCACGGGTTTCCGGGTGACACCCCCTCCTGCCGTGCATCCGCCCACAATCAAAGTGAAAGCGCATCCCCACGCCAGTTTCGCAAACCCGGGGTATAGCCGTCGTGGTCTCCCGAGCGGCGGGAATAGGTTACCCATGTCTATCTAAACGAGATCGTAGTCTCAAACTTGCCGCTACGTTGGAAATTCGAGACAAAACCTCTAAACACCCGGGAATTGACCACGATGGTAGCAGTAATCTTATTCCCGCTTTCGGTAATGAGCTCGCGTTTTTCATGAATTCCGATACCATCAAATAACGGACCGGCCCTGAAAAAACCAAAATTAAACGAACTGCTCCGGCTCAATCCGGCAGTCACCCTATCCATTTCGTCGGGGTTGAGGGTATAAATTTCTTCCGCATCCACTTGGGGAATGCTGGCCAGTAATGTCATGGCTGTGATCAGGGACAAGAATTGAATACGCATTGGGTAGTCCTCCGTTAATAACGAATTTTGGGTAATTTTCTCAAAAGAGGTTGCAGCAAACGCGGCACTGGCCGGGGAAAAAGGCCCACGCGACTCACTTGCGGCCGTTTGGGCGCACCTACTGTCAAACTTTCAGAAGCGGCTTGCGCCAAGCTGCCGGTTGTATGCGCGCTTGCCCTTGCCTGGGCGGAATCAAGACCGGTTAGGGCGGAAACGGTGACTGAAGATCCCCGCGCCTGGGCTTGAGCCAGAAACCGGTTATTATGATCCATTGCGCTGGCAACCCTCCCTGCCGTCACGCTGTCCAGTTCCCCGGTAGTCATGATTCCCTGGTCCGCGTTCACCGGGAAGGCCGCACCGCTCAGAAGCGCCAGGGTTACCAAGGTGGCCAACCGGTTCGGTGGATAAACATAATTCATTTGCTTTACTCCTGATCCAGGACTGAATTCGAAATCAACAGGTTTTATCCTGTTGCCCGTTTTCTTCTCCTTTCCTTGCCGTCCCTGGCAGTGGATATCCTCCTGTCATCCCAAGCATGCGTGCTTCATCTAAGGAGCCTCGTCAGAAGCTCCCTAAGGGGTAAAGGAAAGTTTTCTGGCCGGTTCACAGAAACGCCGCTCGCCTTCGGTAGTGAAAATAATGTCTTGACCCAGGGCATCTTGAATCAACATATCTTCCAGATTGACCGGGATTCGCTCGGCCAATGGAAATACCGTGTAAGGCGACGCTACATAGTCATAGCAAGCCCAGTGCGCCCAGGTGCCGGGATCTTCCGTTTCCACCGGCGCGGGATCGGGGGTATCCTTGCCCACTGGGGTACAGAACCGGCTCAACTTTTTGATATCTCTTGGCGTGTCTTCGGCGATGTCGAACTGGTCATCGAAAGTAAAGCTGGGAAATTCCTGCTGCTCGTTACGGTTTACGTTGTAACATTTGAGCCCATGACCCTCGATGGTGCCCACGCCGTTTTTGATCGCCGGAATACAAAGTTCAAGAGCACTTCCCAAGCGAGCTTTGTCTTGGCCAAAATTCTGGGTCTCGAAGACGACTTCACTGGGCGGGAAGAAAACTCCTTGTCCCGGCACATCGGTAATGGAATAACAGCTATAGTGATCGGTGCGGTTAGGATCGACCGGTTCATTCTTCCCGGCAGGATTACACAACCCCCGCAAGAAACGAACATCGGTCACCCGGCTGGCGAACTGATCGTTCAAAGTGACCCGGGCGATGGGGTTTGGCAGTCTGGGATTATCCTCGGTTATGGGTGGCACCTGCTTGCCAAAATAACATTTTGCGACTCCGATGCCTTCTCTGGGTTTGAGAAAACTGTTATTGGCATCCACTTGCAGCAGCAAATCCGGGCCGCCATCGGGTGGGAGCCCGCCATTGATGATACCGACATGGGGGATGGTTCCTCCTGCCCCGCCGTTGTTGCCATTACCGGTGCCGGCAATGGGTGTCGCCCCGGCGGCACACCCCCCGCCGCCGATATTGTCAAAACAAGCGGAAGGATCTGCTTCGCGGAATTCCAGAATCTGGGAGTTGTTGAAGCGCAAGGTGTCAATGGGCGTGATGAAATAATCAGGATCTTGAAATGTGACATGAACATTGAAATTGGAACCGCCAATCCCTTTCAACGAATCGATACCCCACTCATCCGGGCCGAATTGATCCATTGCATTGCCAGCGCCACCACCCGTGCCGGTAAAATTGCTGGTCGCGCCGGAAATGGTTCCGCTCAAAATCTTTTTGCCGTTGCGGTAACCGAACCCGGAAAGGCCCTCGCTGTCACTCCCTTCGTCAATCCAGATTTCAAAGACCGTCTGACCTGGAACTTGACTGTTGACAATGGTATTCCCCGCCACAGAATCGACCTTTGAGGGAAATACAGCAATGGCGGTAATTTCAAAACTTGTATTTTTGCTGTTACTTCCAGCGCCATTCAAACCCTTGCCATCCACAACACTGCCATCGAGCATGAAATTAGCCATAGAGGCATGGGTATAGAGCACGAATGCTTTCCCTTCCGCTGCGGGAAGCACATCCTTGACCAATGCCGAATCCGGGGACCAATCAAAAATATCCAGCTTGACAATATCGCCGGCGGGACATGGATTGCTGCCCGTGACACAAAATTCGATATCGTCCGCCTGGACAACGAATGAAGCAGTCAGTCCCAACGAAAGCACTGCTGCCAGTAAAAAATTTCTTTTAAGCATTTCAACTCTCCTTCTAAAAAGCGTGGGTTTCCATCATCAAAAACCTCGCGCCGATACAGGTGCATTTTTCGGAGAAACCATGAAAATCATTCTCTAAACCTTAAACCTTGGAAATGGACTTCCCTGTCCATCATGTCAAATCCCATCCACATCTACCTTTACTGGCCAGGTGCCGGCGCCGGTACCGGCGTTGCGCCCGTTGGCGATACTAATGCGATGCTCTTGGAAAGCGAGTTGGCTTTGAAGAAATTCGCCGCCGTGGTGGTTGGGGTGATTTCCGCAAAGGTAAAGGTTTGGGCATCACTGTTGGGCCCTTCGGCATCGGCCTCGGCTTCGGCCACCGCTGAAAATCCCACCACAAAGGTGCGGACATCAAATTGCGCTTGTTTCACTTCAAGAATGGCTTCCTGAATATCCACCAGTTTTTGAATCAGCGTATTACTGGTGAATCCCACCCCGGCCGTGACGTTATCCATCTGGGCCGCACTCAATGTCACAGGTTCTTCTGCACCGGCGGTTCCAAGGGTTAAGCCCAACACTGCTGCACTGATAAAAGATAAGGATTTAGTCATTTCTCGTCTCCTAAATGTTTTTCCAAATTAAACCTAAAGCTACTGAACAGGAGGTGGCGTCACACCTGCGGGAGAAACCAGGGCGATGCTCTTGGACAAGGAATTGGCCTTGAAAAACCCGTTGTTTGTCGGGGTTATTTCGGCAAAGGTAAAGGTTTGAGCATCACTGTTGGGCCCTTCGGCATCGGCCTCGGCTTCAGCCACCGCAGAAAATCCAATGACAAAAGTGCGGACATCGAATTGCGCCTGCTTCAATTCCACAATGGATTCTTGAATTTGCACCAGCTTTTGAATCAGCGTATTGCTGTCGAAACCCACACCTGCAGTGACGCCATCCATTTGACTGGCCGTCAATTGCAACGGCTGTTCCGCACTGGCAAAACCTGTTGATAACGCCAAAACCGCGCCAGAGATCAAGGTTAAATATTTTTTAGTCATGGCAATCTCTCCTTTCGTTGTTTATAAAACATCAAGAGCTGGATTAATAAGCAAACAAAATACTAGGTTTTGTTTCCTTTTAATCCGCAGATAGTTTCGACAGAATATATTTATTTCTCCCATCGAAACTTTATCCGCGTTATTACTTATACGGCTCCCTTTATTTCATGTCATCACCCCCAAAGGTGATACCGTATCACCCCTATGGGTGATGCCAGTCAATAACTAATACAATAAACTTGCCTAAAGCATTGTTTTTACGAAAAACAATACTTTTATTATTTTGTTGCGGTAATATTCACGTGCAGATATCCATAAATTACGTACACTGGGTAAACAACAATTTATAATTTATAAGGTGCAGGACTTACCATTGAGAGGCAGCCCCGCCCAGGAGAGGATGACATGTGCCGGTTTTTTCACGTTTCCTTAGCCTTGCTCGTTATTTCCCTCAAGGTCCAAGCGCTGCCAACTTCATCCGCTCAACTTGAGCAACTCATGCAATGGAACCTTTCCCAGAACCGGGTAGCCCACATCCTGGTGGGGTTGGATTCAGACTTTGCTACTGAGGGGGCCTCGAGTGCCGGCAGCGTTTCCATTTTTCTCGCAGCCACCTTCTCCGAGGCAGTTTCTACCGCCGCCAATCAACCGGCAGTGTCTCTCGCGGCCACCGACTCCCTGATTGATGGATTTGCCCGATCTCATACCACCATTGCGGCCGATATCGTCGCTTCCGGCAGCCAGGCCACAGCCCAGGCGTTTACGCAAAGCAGTGGCACGTCACTTTTCCCCGCCATCGCGCTGAATACAAATGCTTCTTCTCGGTCTTCTGGAAGCAGTAGCACTTGGTCACTTGCCGCGGGAGGTCAATTGGCTTCCGCAGGCCAGGCTCATGTGGATGGGGCGAGCTTTGCAGACACCATTGTGATTGATGACGAAGAAAGCCTGGTTACCACCTCGGCCTCCTCCCTTATTTCCAGTTGGAGCAGTGCCTTGACCTCGGCCAGCGGTGATTTGCTGGATGAAGGAGATAGTCACGGCTCCGCCGTAGCCTCGGCTATTGGAGAAACCTTGGCTATCAGTATGGGAGCATTGGAGACGATTGATGAAAATGCCACTAAAGGAGAACAAACCACAACGAACACGGGCGCATCCACGGCTGACAACCTATTGCTCGCCAATGGCGCCGCCGACTCGCTGGCAAATTTTATGAGCAAATTGGTGGTCGCCTCCATTGACACATTGATTACAGCGGACAGTTCAGCTTCGTCTGCGGGATTCAGTGTCAACGACGCCTTTTCCGCAATGACCGGGGAAAATCTTGCCTTAACCGGAAGCACATCCGCCTTCCTGGCTATCAATACCAGTGACAGCTTTGCGCAATATTCCTCCCCGGACAGCCTGCTTTTTGCAGGCAGCGGTGTGGAAACTATGGTGTTCGGTTACACGGAAAGCTGGATAACGGTTCCCCTTGAAGGAACCATGGCAGGCACTTCCCAAGAGATACCGGCACCAGATAGTTCCAGCATGATATTACTGGGATTGGTCAGTATGTTTTTATTTCGAAAAAGATACTATGTAAAGATACAAAAATCTGATGGGCCTTCTAAAAACTTAGAGCCTCCATGCCTGGAAAATTCTGATTGAGCCAGTCCTTAACCGGCAGCCCCACAGGTGGCAAAGATTGATCCACGCGAACCCTTGAAGCAATTGACTGTATTAAAAATATTAGAATATACTTATTTAAAAATATAACTTTCATATTTCGATAAATCTTCGACAAATAGTCTCAGGCAGTGCGTAAAATTACCTTTCCGCAGGGTAAATTTTAATTTACCATATTAGCAGCCACAAAATAGCTTTCTCATAATACTTTTCCCGTGGCGCAATCTCATTTTATTTGGTTTTCAAGATGGACCGCCTATTGTTTCGAAGATAAAAATGGCAAGTCAGGCCGAATTATCTCATTTACTAGAGGTTATTACGTGATGCAACCACAATACTCGGTCGAAAACTGCATTGGTCTAATCTATGAAGCTGCCGGAAATAGCCGAAAGTGGCAATCTTTTCTCGAAAAACTGAAAATTTCCCTCAATGCCACAGCCGCCGCATGGAGTGATTACGATTTTTCCAGCCACAAAGGCACCATCATCCATTTTGCGGGTCACGATCCTGCCTATGTCAGAAAATACACAAGCCAATATGCTGCCGAAAACCCTTTCATGGATACCGACAAGTACTATCAGCAGAACCAAATTTGCCGGGGAGAAGAGATTCTTTCCAGCGAACAGTTGATCCGCACCCCTTTTTATACCGAGTGGATGAAGCCCCAGCATCTTTGGTATCGGCTGTGTGCGACAGTGAAACGGGAAGGTTCCAGGGTTTTTTTCCTTGAGATTTTCCGTTCCAAAACCCAGGGTAATTTCACGTTGGCAGAACAACGTTTCATCCAGAAATTGATGCCCCACCTGGAACAGGCCATGAAACTCAACCGCTATCTGTGGCACATGGTGGTGATTGATGAAGTGATCGAGCAACAATCCGACGCCATTTTCATTGTCGATCCCAAAAGACGGATCTTGTTTGCCAATCACACCGCGCAACAGCTGCTAAAAGAAAGCGAGGAACTGCGGTATCAATCAGAACAGCTCCGCACCGTCAATAGTTTCCTCGACAAAAGACTGCAAACCCTGATTGATAAAGCAACCACGGCTACCGAAAAATCGCCCAAAGACTTGGGCGGAATACTCATGCTGCCCCGCCACAGGGGCCAGCAACCATTGCTGTTGGTCATTTCACCCCTGCAGCGGAAACTGCGGAAAGTGATTGGCCAGGAAGATCATGTGGCTTTGATTTTCGCCATCGTGCCGGAACATGTCGAGGAAATGCATTTTTCCATGCTGGTTGCCTTGTTCGGCCTAACCCCCGCCGAAGAACGATTGCTGCGCCTGATTCTGGAAGGCTACCGGCTCAATCAAGCTGCCGACATATTGAATATCACCCACAACACCGCGCGCAGCCACATGAAAAGCATCTACGCCAAAACCTGCGTGGAACGTCAAGTGGACTTGGTCCGGTTATTTTATAGCTGGAATAAAACCTTGATTCAATATCAAGATGTGGCAGGGGCATAATAACGAGCAAAGCTGCCGCCAAGCGCCTCATTGACTAAGCACTTTGATAGTTTGCATACTTGCCTGGCTGTAGTACAAGCCCAGCTGGGCCGATTCCACCGCCATTTTGTAATTACCCGGGGAAGGGAAAGTGACCTCGAAATAATACTGTCTCGGGCCGGAAGACTTGGGGTGCGCACGCAACTGCCAGTTACTTCCAGGGCGGAAAAGTAACACGCTGATATCCCGGATTCTTCCAGGCGGGAGATGACGGGTGGCGATGGTAAATTCCAGTTTCGCAACCTGGCCTGCAATGAAAGGGCGGGAAAGAACGGTCACGGATGGTTGAGATGAAATATTTTTGCGTGTGGCAGGTGGTAATGAATCCCCTTTAACCTCGAGAGAGAAACAACGCGTCAACGGGGGATCGGGAAGAAAAAAGACCACTTCATAGGAGCCTGGTTGAGAAATCATGGTAAATGTTTCATACAATCCGGGACGAACTTCCCGCAAACTCCGGTCATGAATCATCACGGATAAAGGCGGCGCCGTCCAGGTTTTAAAGGCATTCATGGGGGCCTGCATGCCGTTTTCCATATACAAATACAGGGTATGGTCGGCTGGATTGACAATCACTGCGCCACCTCCTTCCGGCAAAGGAGCAATCGCTGGCAATGGCGGTAACTTTCCCACCGCCTTGGGGAGCGTGACACCAATGGGGACTTCTATCACGCCAAGTTCCGCGCCAGGCGCCAAAGAAGCCAAGTGAATCAGGCTGATTTTGGCAACATCGGTGTGGCGTATATAGGCATAGCGGCTTGAAAAAACAATTTGATCGAAAGGGTGCTTGAAACGAAGCACATGGGTTATGTTACCAGTTGCCGTTTCCACCAAACTAATTTGTCCCTGGGTGCCATCGAAAGCCATCAACCAATGGCCGCCTGGAGAAATTCTTATGCCTCGGCTTACTCCGGAAATCATTAATTTCTCGGATCGAGAATAGCTGACGGGATGAAGAGAAAGCACATAACCTTTGTCGGGATGAGCCAGATAAAGCTTGTCTACGGCAGCTGAATAATCCATACCTATCATATGAGGTTCTATCTGAAGCCGCCGGATTACTCTGCGCTGTTTCACATCCACCACAATTAGCTGCCCGTCTCCCGAAGCATAAGCGAAAAGCCGGGAACGGGCTTTGTCTTGAGCCAAGTAAACCTTGCCCTGGCCTACCTTGATTTTCCGAAAAACTTTATGATTGCCCCCGTCAACCGCCTGTAGTTCACCGCTGGATCCGCTACCTACCCATACCGAAGCCGTGCCTTCAAAAACCGCCATGGCAACAGGATCGGCCACAACACTGACCTGGGTTTCGATCTTCCCCGTCAGAGGATTGAATACCAACAACCGGTTCTTGGCGGGCAAGGAGATATAAATGGCATCACGATTGGGACTCATGCGCCAAGCCCCGGCACTGGCCTGCAACCGGACCAAAAACAGCAAATTGGAGGTCGCCAGATTCAAGCGGGGATCTATCACCGCCACCGAATTGTCACGATTGAAGGTCACGAAAGTATAGCCATTCAGACTGATATCCTGACCGGCATTCGGCCCCAGCGCCAGATAGTTGCGAACCGCGTTTTCGCAGCTTTTTCGGCCTGGAACCTTGGGCCGGATCCAAGCCGCCGGATGCCGGCCTGAAACGGGTTTCCGGCTTTTTTTATCAAAGATGCCAAAGCCGATCCGTAGCATCTCACCGGCACGTATTTCCGCGCCATTGCCAGCCGTCATCAATTCAATCTGAAGGTCCCGCTTTCCAATGGCGGAAACCGACCCAGCCCAGGCCAACAAGATGGCCCCAATCAATCCCCCTACCGTGATCAAAGAATTTCGCCTCCCAAACAATGCCCTGCGCC
>JALSQY010000312.1 GCA_026985035.1 Methylothermaceae bacterium | reverse complement strand
GTGGTGGTGCGGATGTCTGATTTCAAAACCAATGAATATGCCTCTCTTTTGGGTGGCCGATGGTTCGAACCGGAAGAAGCCAATCCCATGCTGGGCTTCCGCGGCGCCGCCCGCTATGCCCATCCTGCCTACGAAGAAGGTTTTGCCCTGGAATGCCAAGCCATGAAGCGGGTCCGGGAAGTGATGGGGCTTACCAATGTTATATTGATGCTGCCGTTTGTCCGCCGGGTGGAGGAAGCCAAGCGCGTGTTGTCGAAAATGGCGGAACTGGGATTGAAACGGGGGGAAAAGGACCTGAAAATCTACTGCATGTGCGAAATCCCCAACAACGTCGTGCTGATTGATGATTTCGCCCAGCACTTTGACGGCTTTTCTATCGGTTCCAACGATTTGACCCAGTTGACGCTGGGCGTGGACCGGGATTCCGAACTGGTGGCGTTTGATTATGACGAACGGGACCCTGGGGTGAAGGCCATGATCATGCTGGCGATTGAAGGTTGCCGCCGCAATCAGGTACATTCCGGGTTGTGTGGTCAGGCGCCGTCCGATTACCCGGAGATGGCGGAATATCTGGTGGAATGCGGCATTGACTCCATCAGTCTCAATCCGGATACCGTGCTGCAAACCACCCGCTTGATCCTGGAAGTGGAGAAACGGTTGGGGCGGAGGCCAAGAATCCAATGACCGCTGCCGCCTTCCCTCCAATTACTACCCTGACGCTGAATCCGGCGGTGGATGTGACCTATGAAATCGATTGTTTGGTCAAGAATCAAAAGGTCCACGCCAAAACCAGCCGATTCGATCCTGGTGGTAATGGCATCAATATAGGCCGGGCACTCAAGCGGCTCCAAGTGCCGGCCAAGAATTTTTGTGTTCTGGCCGGGGAAACCGGGCAGTTTTTGGAGCGCTTGCTGGCTCAGCACGTGGAAGATTTTGTTTATGTCCGGGTTGCCGGGGAGACCCGTATCAACGGCACCATTATCGTCTTGGAAACCCAATCGCAATATGAAGTCAGCGGTATCGGTCCGCCGCTGCCGCCGGAAAGCCTGCAACCCTTGTCACAGCGATTTGTTGAAGCCACCGCGGGCGGTTATGGGGTGGTTACCGGTTCGGTGCCTCAAGGGGTATCAGAAGACATTTATGCCACTCTGATTCAGCAAATCCGCGCTGCGGGCGGGCGGCCGATTCTTGATGCCCACCGCGGGCTCTTGCGCAACGGAATAAAAGCCAGGCCATTTCTGGTCAAGCCTAATCGTTATGAACTGGAACAGCTGACGGGCAAATCACTGGATAGCATTGACGCCGTTGTGGCAGAAGCGCGCGGATTGCAGGCTGGAGGTATCGACTATGTCTGCGTGTCCCTGGGTGGAGAGGGCGCGGTCTTGGTCGGGGAGCAGCTGGCGCTTCATGCGCTTCCGCCAAGGGTTACCGTGCGCTCCAGCGTGGGGGCGGGGGATTCCATGGTCGCCGGGTTGGTGGCGGGATTCGCCCAGGATTTACCTGTGGAAGAGATACTGCGTTTGGCCGTGGCCTGCAGTGCCGGGACGGTAAGGCATCCGGGGACGGAGTTGTTTTTTGCCGAAGAATTGGCGGCGTTGAAGCCGGAAATTCACCTGCGGACTTTGCAAGCCTGACTGTTGATGAATCGCTTTTCAGAATGCCGTCCAAGATTGTTCGGTGGTTCAAGGGATGAGGAAGTAGAAAGCCGGTTTCCTTTGGCTCATGCGGATGGGAATGCCCAGAAACGCCTCCTGTTGGGCTATCCCATTAACTTCAATTCTCCGCCGGAAGCTTTTTTCAGATGGCGAGAACAACTACAGAATAAGGGGATCGGAAGATTTGCCTGGAATAACGGGGGGAATCCTTATCAACCGGCGCCCGTCTCCTACAACAGCCATGCGTATGAGCGGGAATTGATCGAGCGATTCGGCAAAATCTATCGATTCCCCGCCGGTCAGCTATGGGGGTTTTTATCCAACAGCGGCACCGACAGCAACATGCAAGGCATGTATATGGGGCGGACGTTGCTCAAGGGCCGGACCGGCCGTTTGCCCAAGTGTTACTTCACCCGGGAAGCGCATTATTCGATTCAAATTTTAACCGATCAATTGGGGTTAGAGAGCGTATTTGTCGATACTTTGCCGGACGCCGGCCTGGACCCGCAAGACCTGGCCCGGAAAATGGCCGCCAATCGCAATGACCCGGTGCTGGTGGTGGCCACGGTAGGCACTACTTTCAAGGGCGGTATCGACAGGATCGAGAAGATCCAGGAGGTGGTGCAAGGCCAGCCTGCCTATGTCCATGTGGATGCGGCTTTATTCGGCGGTTATTTGCCTCATACTCTGTTTGCCCCGGCCGTCCACTATACCGGGGGAGAAGCCTGCAGACCCCGTTACGATTCCCTGGCGGTTTCCTGCCATAAATTCTTCGGTTTTCACTCGCCCGCCGGGTTGTTCATTTCCTCCAAAGCCACATTCGATGAATTCAACAGGCTTTTCAGCCGCGTCCACAGCCCGGAATATATCGGCCATGTGCCCGGCACCATTGCCTGTTCGCGGGATGCGGTAAAACCGGCGGAGTTTTACTATTATTCCAGCCCCGAAGATCTTGCCCGCCAGGCTGGAGAGGTCAAGGTCATGTTGGGCAATACCCAATATCTTCTCAAGGCGCTGCAAACCCA
Source organism: Methylothermaceae bacterium (assembly GCA_026985035.1). Taxonomy (GTDB): domain Bacteria; phylum Pseudomonadota; class Gammaproteobacteria; order Methylococcales; family Methylothermaceae; genus Methylohalobius. The sequence goes on along the minus strand of JALSQY010000312.1, from coordinate 7,066 downwards.
CTTTCCCCAGCTATTGCCCAGGCGGGTGAACGAGGCTTCCAATATTGTTTTTTTCAAACAACCCGCCCCATGGATAGTCAATAAATATTCCTTGGCGACCATGAAGCTGGCTGGCGTGGATTTTGCCCATGTGGTAGTAATGCCTCATGTCACTCAATCTGTCATAGACGAATTTTTATCGGATTTGGAGGAGGGTTCCCATGGTTGATTCCGCCGCCAGGCAAATCGGAGTATTGGAAAAGGCCGAGCATTACATTTACATGACGGCAGGTTATATTCTAGTCATTGCCGCCGCTGGGCTGCTGGCGATGGCGGTGGTTGAAATGGTAAAGCTGCTTCTGGAGGGCCACTTTACCGAAGCCATCGTCCAACTTCTGGATCGGGTGCTTCTCGCATTGATGCTGGCGGAGATCATTTATACCCTGGGGCAAATCGCCCGGACCCAGAAATTACAGGTCGCGCCTTTCCTGATTGTAGGGATTATCGCGGCCATCCGCCGCATGTTGATTATAACTGCCGAAAGCGCTGGAAATGTCGATCTCACCGATCCGGGGTTTCAGGCCATCTTGGTGGAACTTGGGTTGCTCGCCGTGATTATTTTCCTGCTCACCGGCGCCATGCGTCTAATGCATGGGTGTGAAGAATAAAACAGATCTTCAAGCATCATTTCAACATTTGAATTGGGTATAACGGGGAATGACTTTTCGGCAGAAGATTCTGGTGATTGATGACGATCCCAACATCGGTGCTTTACTGGAGGATTATCTGGCCCGTTATGACTTTCAGGTAACCCATGTCACTCGTGGCCAGGCAGGACTTGACTGTTTGCGCCGAGAGCCAGCGCATTTGGTTGTGCTGGATATACGCCTGCCGGATGAAGACGGTTTCGCATTGCTCAAAACCATCCGGCAACAATGGGATATCCCGGTCATTATGTTGACGGGGCTGCAGGATGAAACCGACCGTATCGTGGGATTGGAGCTGGGGGCGGATGATTATCTCACCAAACCCTTCAGTCCCCGCGAGCTCCTGGCGCGGATCCGGGCGGTGTTACGGCGGAGCGGCTTGCCGGTCAAGTCTCAAGGGCGGATGTATCATTTCGGCGGCCATCGTTTGGATGCGGACAAAAGGACCATCACCTTGGCAGACGGCAAAACCTTGAAGCTGACAGCCGGCGAATTCCGCTTGTTGAAGATATTTCTCGATTCTCCCGGCAGACTGTTTGACCGGGAAACCCTGCTTGATCTTTGCCATCCTTACGGCGAAGAAGTTTACGACCGTAGTATTGACGTTCAAATCCTCCGCCTGCGCCGCAAATTGGAAAAGGACCCGGCCCACCCCCGATTGATTGTTACCGAGCGCGGTGCCGGTTACCGTTTTGCCGCTGATGTAGAAAAAGCGGATGCCAGTCACCAATGATTTAATCCGAATCTGGCCGGGGACAAAATGGCTCTTGCCTTTTGTCAGGAATGAACGTGATTTATGTTTATACATCGGTTATTTATCCAGAGCTCCAAAGCCGGCTGGTGAAATATCCGGGTTAATGCTTTCCGGGCGCCAGTGGCACGCCCCGGCGTTCCCAAGTGATATAGGCTTCCAACGCGATCATTTCGTCGCTGTCCAGGGGTAATGGCTTGCCTTGCAAGGGGTTTTTCAGGCACCAGTTGATCATTTCCCGCAAGGTGGCGACCTTGCCCAGCTGTTTCTGGAATTTGGGATAGGTCTCCGGATGGGTATTGGCGCCGTTGGGGTGGCATTGGTCACAGGAAACCTTGTTACTGCCCAAGGTCGAATGGAACAGCTTTTCTCCTTTTTCCATGACTTTTTCGTATTCGGCCTGCCAGCGTTTGAGGTCTTCGTCGGTGAATTCATCTCCCTGGGCCAGGGGCGTCAGGGCAAGGATGGTCAAGGCCGGGAGCCAGGTTTTGAGAGATTTCATTTGGGGAACCTCCATCAATAATGGAATTGGGGGGGAATGCGTTTATCAGGCGCTTGATATTTCAAGTCCACCGGATGCTCCAATTTGAAGTCGAACGCCACCGTGCGGTTTTCATTCATCCAGAGCTGGTAATGGTTGGTGATGGCGCCGCTGTCCATGTCGAGAATGTCCCAACCGGTGCCATCCCTTTCGTGGAATGGATCGGCGCGGTTCATGAATACCGTCAATTTGGGCACCTGATTGGGTTTCTGCACATAACTGACCGGGTAAGGCCAGGGCCATGCGGTGGCCATCATGGCATAGAAAGTGATATTGCCGATTTGATTGTAAAGCACCTGGTGGACATGGCCGTGAAGGACAGTGACCCGCTGGAAGCGCTGCAACAATTTTTGTACCTTTTCCGCGTCATCGGTCCAGAAATTCCAGGGCTTGAAGATCTTGTACAAGGGAGAATGAGATAACACCACGACAGGCGTGCCAACATCGTATTTGGCCAAGTCCTCTTTGAGCCATTGCAGCTGAGATTCGCCCACCATGAAAGGCGAACCCTGGGGATTGTCGAGGCGGGCCATGTTCAGCATCCGTTCCATTGGCGTGGACCAACGCTTGATCCAGTCCTCATAAGTCAGGATGCTGTTGAGTACCACGAAATGCACGCCTTTATGGTCGAAGCTGTAATACAAGGGGCTGATTTTCTCTTCCCAGAATTTCCCCATGTCGAGATAGAAATCGTGTTCGCCTGTCACCCAGTGGACGGGCGGGCGCAGCGCCGACATCAATTCGAGGCCGTGATCCAGTTCTTCCCGCTTGCCCAACTGGGCCAGGTCGCCGCCATAGATGACGAAATCGGGCCTGGGCGACATCAGATTGACTTCCATAATGGCCTTGCGCAGCCCCTGATCGAAGTTGCGGGTGAACTGATTGCCCTTGATATGAGTAAGATGGGAGTCGGAAATATAGGCAAAGGTGAACGATTCGTGTTCGGTCGTTGGCTTTTTGCCCATGCCCCAACTGATTTCCACCAGGCTGAAGGGCAAGGTGGCGGCAACCCCGGTGGCTGCCATGCGTTGGAGGAATTGTCTGCGATTGACTGCCATGGCGCTTACCTCTTGTTGGATTGCAGGTTGGCAAAACGGTTGCTGGTGAGTGATTTCATGAATGCCACCAGGTCGGACTTTTCCTGTGCGGTGAGATTCAAGGGGCGGATACCGCCATCCAGCATGGGGTTGTCGCGTCCCCCCTTATCATAGAAATCCACCACTTCTTCCAGGGTCTTGAGACTGCCGTCGTGCATGTAAGGGGCAGTGAGGGCGATATTCCGCAGGGTGGAGGTTTTGAATCGGCCGATATCCTGGGTATCGCCGGTGACGATGAAGCGCCCCAGTTCCGACATTTCCCCTTGGGTCAAAACCGTTTCATCAATTTCCTTGCCTGCCTGTTTCGCTTGGCGGTAAGCGGCGATGATTTCCGGCAGGCGGCTTTCGATTTTGTCAAAGCCAACCCCCAAATTGTGAAACTGGTTATCCGTGAAAAGGGCGGTGCTTCCTTCAATGACATGGCAGCTGACGCAACGGCCTTTGTCCCGGAAGACCGCCAATCCCCGGATGGCCGAGGCGGACAGGGCTGTTTTGTCTCCTCCGTATTGGTAACGGTCAAAGGGGCTGTTGCCAGCGACCAGGGTGCGTTCGAAACTGGCGATGGCCTGAGCGACGTGATCCATGGTGATACGGTCCGGCTCAAGCCCGAAGGCCTGGCGGAATTGTTTGCGGTAGTCGGGATCGGTGCGCACGATTTGAACGATGGGATCGTGGCTTTTCAGTCCGTGCTCGATGGGATTGATAAAAGGATCTTTGCTTTGGGCTTCCAGGCTCGGCCGGCGGCCGTCCCAGAATTGGGTCTTGTAATACGCGGCATTGATGACAGTGGGAGCGTTACGGGTTCCTTTTTGTCCACCGATGCCTTCCGAAACCGGCAATCCATCGCTGAAGGCCAGCTCGGGTTTGTGGCAGTGGGCGCAGCTGATAGCGCCGTCGGCGCTGAAGCGCTTGTCTTCGAACAACTGTTTGCCAAGCTTGGCTTTTTCAAGCGTCAAGGGATTATCCTTGGGCACCGGTACCGGTGGCAGGCCAAGCAGAGTCTCTTTTTGGGGAAGACTCACCTCCCCGGCATTCACTGCCGACACTCCCAAGACCAGGGCGGATGCAACCCGAGCCAGATATTTCATACTGCCTCCTAACGGTGATAGATGTACAAAGTGACTTCAAATCCCAGACGCAGATCGTTAAAGCTGGGTTTTTCCCATTGCATGATAGTCCTCCGAATTGCCGTTTGTAACGGCTGTAAAGATAAACCCGAAGCGTTACCAGACGATTTCAAAATCGGCCGCTAATGTTACCGTTGGTAACAATTAGGGAACCTTCGATTTAGTCGGAGGTTCCTGGCACATGGATGTGCCACCGAAGTCAGTCACTGTAGGTGATTGACTTTGTGAGATAAACAAAAATCGCAATTTTTATTTCTCGCTCTCTGAACAAGCCAAGGATGACTTGTTCAGAGATTCCTTATGATGGGGCGGAATGGACTATTGGGTTTCGCTTTTCTGGAGGGAATTGCCGGAAACGGCTGTTGAACAGACAGTCAGCAAGATCCTGAAGGTGGTGCCCTGGCCAGGCCTGCTTTCGACTTCGATATGTCCGTGGTGATTGCGGATGATGCGATCCACCATGGCCAAACCCAGCCCGGTGCCGCCTTGTTTTACCCGGCTGCTGAAAAAAGGTTCGAAAATCAAGGGAAGGTGCTGTGGCGGAATGCCACAGCCGTTGTCGGCGACCAGAATTTCGATCGTGTCCGGACTGGTAAATTGTAAGGTGATGGTCAACTTGCCTTCTTTGCCCATGGCATGGATGGCGTTCTGGCAAAGATTCATCAGCATTTGTTGGAGTTGTGAGGCATCCCCCGGAACGCGGGCGCGGGCCGGCAAGCGATTTTCCAGATGGACCTGAATGCCAGGGGGAATGAGGGGGTGTAAAAGTGCCAATGTTTCCTGGGCAATGGCGGCGATATCCTGGGGTTGGTGGCGGCTTTTTTGGGGACGGGCAAAGTTCAGCAGCCTTTCCACCAGCGTTTGGCCCTGGGCAATAATGGATTGGATCTGGCGCAAGGATTGGTTGGCGGGATGACCCGGGGCGAGATCTTCTTCCGCCATTTCCCCGTAGCCGCGCAGGGCGCCGAGCAGATTGTTGAAATCGTGCGCAATGCCGCTGGCAAAGGTGCCCAGGGCTTCCATTTTTTGGGCTTGCAGGACTTGGCGTTCGAGCCGGTTTTTTTCCCGCTCCGCCGCCAGCCGCTGTTGCATCTCGTCTTGCAGGTGCCGCTGGGCTCGTCTCAATTGCTGGAGAGAGCGGTATAAACGGGTTTGCAAGACCAACAGGCCGATGAAAAATCCAGCGGCAGCCAAAAACAGAGCGAGACGAAACAGGCCGGCGCGCTGTTCCAGCCCGGCCAGCAGGGATTGGTGTTGGTTTTCCAGTTTAAGGGCAATTTTGTCAACGGGGATGGCCAACAGCTGATTGAGATTTTCTTCCAACTGGGGCAACACTTTGATAATCAATTGACTGTGGGCGATCAGATGGGTAATCGCTGGCTGCCGGCCAAGCGCTTCTAGCTTTCGCAGGTGCATCTCCAATGCTTGCCGGTGACGGGCATGAGGGTGGCGGATGAAACGCAACATGGCGGCGCCAACCGCATCGGCGGCAATGGCGGATTTTCCCGCCTGATTGGCCAGCGCTTCCTGGAGCTTCAAAAAATAAGACAAGGAATTGCGCAGGAGCGCGATACGGGATTTGTAATCCTCAAGGCGCTGGCTTTTTTCCCGGAGTAATCCGTTGAGGACGGAAATCAGCGGTTTCAGCGGTGGGTGATGGATGTGGCTTTGCACTTCCAGTAAAGCCAGGCGGCAAGCGGCCATGGCTCGATTGAGGGAGTCGTAATGGAGCAAGCTGCCGGTGCGCACCAACAGTACATCGCGGTTCAATTCCGTATCGTGCAATTGCAGGCTGCGGATGGCGGCCGCCACCCGGGCCGCGGAAGTGACTTCCAGGGCTGCTGAGTGGTAAAGCAGCGCCAGGGGAATCGCCACCAAAATAAAAATTTGGCTCAGTTTGGCAGTGTTCATTTATCTTCCAGAGACCTGCCGCGATAGTTGCCGGTCAAGGCGTGAAGGAAAGCGACAATGGCCTCGATATCGTCTTTGGGTAATTGAATGCCAAGCTGATACTCACCCATGATGGCGACGGCTTTTTCCAGGGTGGGAACTTTGCCATGGTGAAAATAGGGCGCGGTGACGGCCACGTTTCGCAGGCTGGGGACGCGGAAGACAAAGCGGTCTTGCTCGCGGTCGGTTACCGCGAAGCGGCCGGGGTCGTCGTCGATGAAATCGCGGAATACCCCAAGTTTCTGGTACAGATTGCCGCCAATGTTGACGCCTTGGTGGCAGGCGGCACAGCCGTAGGATTTGAAGCGATCATACCCTTGTCTTTGTAGAGGTGTCATGGCTTCGGTTTCTCCCCGCAGGTAGCGGTCGAAAGGGGAATCGGGCGTGATCAACGATAATTCGAAGGCTACCAGCGCGTCCAACACGTTTTGCCGTTGTATCCCGTCCGGGTAGAGGGCCGCGAATTGTTTGGCGTAGTTCCGGTCTTTCTCAAGCCTTGCCACAAGTTGCGGCCATTTTGCCTTCATGTCTTGACGCAGCGCCCGCTGTGCTTGCTCCCGGAGCCCGGCAATATCCCCATACCAGTGATAGCGGAAGTTAAAACGGACATTGAAAACCGTCAGGGTGTTGTGAGGATAAGGACTGGATGCGGCCACCGGCAAGGGCCGGTTATCATCGCCGCCGCGCTCCAATACGTGGCAGCTGGCGCAGCTTAAACTGCCATTCCCGCTCAGGCGGGGATCGTGAAACAGCCGCCGCCCCAAGGCGACCTTGGGGGCGGGCTGGTGGTGCGAGCGGGGGAGGGGAAGGATGGGTTCGCCGGCTTGCAATCCCTCGATGAGTAACAAGAGACAAAGTAAAAGGGCGATTTTCCATTTCAGAAGAAGGGGCACGGATCATCTCCAAAGCAGGGT
>JALSQY010000311.1 GCA_026985035.1 Methylothermaceae bacterium | reverse complement strand
ACGATCCCGAAGACCTGCACGATCTCGATGCGCACCTCAATGGCGGCATCCCTGAACGTGACATCGCGCCCTGCACGAATACTGGCAAGTCTTCCCGATCTTCCGTCAGACGCTGTTCTACCCTTGCGATCAAACTTCTTTGGTTTCTGGCGGGCTCTGTATTTTGTTGGCTGATTAATAATGCTACAATCGGCCAATCAAAAAGAATCATTTGCGCGCCTAGTGCCTTATCCGCCCGATGACAACCGAATCTGCTGAACGGAAACGCTCTCCCATGGTGGAAATCAAGGGCGGCTCTGTTACTTTGCCTATTGTCAAGCTATTGGGTACGGATGTGGAGGCCATTGCTTTTCAGCTACAGCAAAGGGTAAAGCAGTCCCCAGAGTTTTTCCGCAGTGCTCCAGTGATGATAGATGCCACGGCATTGCCTGAAGATGCCTTGGTGGATTTGGCTGCTTTGGTAGAGCATCTGCGGGGGTTCGAAATGGTGCCCATGGGGATTCGCGGCGGCGGGCCGGGTTTGCGTGAAGCGGCGACCGCTTTAAAGCTGGCTTTGCTTAGCCATTCGGCCGTTCCAGATGCTCAGCCTCAACGGACGCCTCCTAAAGCAAGGCCTAAAATTCCAAAACCTGATGTGGCCTCGCCTGTTACCTCATTGCTTATCGATCAGCCGGTTCGTTCGGGACAACGGGTCTATGCCCGAAATTGCGACCTGATTGTCACAGCGCCGGTCAGTTATGGGGCGGAAATCATCGCCGACGGCCATATTCATGTCTATGACACTTTGCGGGGAAGAGCGTTGGCTGGCGTGCAGGGCGATACCCATTGCCGGATTTTCTGTCACGATTTACAAGCGGAATTGATCTCCATTGCAGGTCATTACCGGATCAGCGAAGACTTGGATGAAAAGATTCAAGGCCAGCCGGTACAAATCCGCTTGCAGGATACCACTTTGATTATTGAGGCTATTTGAAGTTAGAGAGTAGGAGGGCTGTTTGTGGCGAGAATTATTGTAGTCACTTCGGGTAAGGGCGGTGTTGGCAAGACCACCACCAGCGCGGCTCTTGCGATGGGGTTGGCTTTGCGGGGGCACCGGACCGCTGTCGTCGATTTCGACGTCGGTTTGCGTAATCTGGATTTAATCATGGGGTGCGAAAGGCGGGTAGTTTATGACTTTATCAACGTGATCAATGAGGAAGCATCACTTCGCCAAGCTTTAATCAAAGATAAGCGCTGCGAGGATTTGTTCATTTTGCCGGCATCACAAACCCGCGACAAGGATGCCTTGAGTAAAGAAGGCGTTGGCAAGGTATTGGAGGAGTTGTCCGGGGATTTTGATTATGTCATTTGCGATTCGCCCGCCGGTATTGAAAAGGGGGCCTTTTTGGCCATGTATTATGCCGATGACGCTATCGTATGCACGAATCCCGAAGTATCATCGGTACGGGACGCGGACAGGATGATTGGCATTTTATCCAGTAAATCCCGGCGCTCGGAATTGGGCGAGGAACCAGTGACGGAGCACTTGCTCTTGACCCGCTATGATCCAAAACGGGTCAGTAAAGGGGAGATGCTCTCGGTGGATGATGTGCTTGAGATCTTGGCGTTGCCTTTGCTAGGTGTGATACCGGAATCTCAAGCAGTGCTGAGTGCATCCAACGAAGGCGTGCCCGTTATCCTGGATGAAAAGAGCGATGCGGGACAAGCCTATCAAGACGCGGTTTCCCGCTATCTCGGGGAAGATTTGCCGCACCGGTTTATCGCTGAGAAGAAAGGTCTGTTCGGTCGATTGTTTGGAGGGTAGATCATGGGACTACTAGATTATTTTCGCGCCACGCGTCCCAAAAGCGCGCAAACCGCCAAAGAACGCCTGCAAATTCTGGTGGCCCATGAAAGAAACATGCAAGAGGCCCCTAGTTTCTTACCTAAAATGCAGCAAGAAATTCTGGCGGTGATCCAAAAATATGTTCACGTGGATCAAGATGCAGTCACGGTCAACATGGAGCAGGATGATGACCGTGAAATCCTTGAAGTCAATATTGTCTTGTCCGAAGACAATCTGGAAGAATCCGGAGAGGCGGTGTAA
>JALSQY010000310.1 GCA_026985035.1 Methylothermaceae bacterium | reverse complement strand
CGGCATCGGGCAATTGTTCCCCGGGCAAGTGATGGTCAGTGACCAAGACTCTCAGCCCCCGGGATTTGGCAGCCGCCACGCCGGCGATACTCGCAATGCCGTTGTCCACCGTCAACAGCACTTGGGGGGTTCGCTCCATTGCCGCCTGCACCAGCGAAGGGGTCAGCCCATAACCATCACGGAAACGGTGGGGGACGATGAAATCCAGCTTGCGCGCCCCCAGGGCCCGTAGCCCAAGGATTGCCACGGCACAGGCCGTCGCCCCGTCCGCGTCGTAATCGGCCACCACAACGATGGATTGTTGACGGCGGATGGCTCCCAGCAAATGATCCACCATGGCCTCCATGCCTTGTAACAGCCACGGGGAAGGGAGACGCTTGAGAGAAAGATCCAGATCTTCGTGACTGCGAATGCCGCGGGCGAGATACACCCGTTTCAAGACCGGATGCAGGACCGGAGGCAATTGATGATCCCCGCTTGGCACGGGGCGGGGTATGATTCTGCGGGAACCGTTTTTCAATCCAGGGTTTCCAGCCGGATCCGGTACATGGGCGCCTTGACGGCGGGATGGGACTCGATTTGAGCCGCCGCGGCATCCAGGGATTTTTCCTTGACTTTGTGGGTCAGGAAGATCAATGGCACTTCCGCTTGCCCCGGTTGGGGTTCTTTCTGGATCACTGCTTCGATGCTGATTCCCTGATCGGCCAGGAAGCGGGCGATATCCGCCAACACACCAGGCCGGTCGGCCACGCTCAAACGCAGATAATAGGCCGTCTCGATTTCTGCCATGGGCAGCACCGCCATATCCGACAAGGCATCGGCCTGGAACGCCAGATGAGGCACCCGGTGTTCGGGATCGGCGGTCATCACCCGCACCACGTCCACCAGATCGGCCACCACCGCCGACGCCGTGGGTTCGGCACCGGCGCCTGGCCCGTAGTAAAGCGTCGGTCCCACGGCATCGCCTTTGACCACCACTGCGTTCATCACCCCATCCACATTGGCCAACAACCGGCGCTCGGGAATGAGGGAGGGATGCACTCGCAATTCCACCCCATCGCCACTGCGGCGGGCAATGCCCAGGTGCTTGATGCGGTAGCCCAGTTCCTCGGCGTAGCGGACATCCTCGCCGGTCACTTGGCTGATGCCTTCGGTATAAACCTTGTCGAATTGCAACGGGATGCCGAAGGCGATGGCGGCAAGAATGGTCAATTTATGGGCGGCGTCGATGCCTTCTATATCGAAGGTGGGATCGGCCTCGGCATACCCCAGCGCTTGAGCTTCCTTGAGCACGTCGGCAAAATCCCGCCCCTTGTCGCGCATTTCGGTGAGGATGAAATTGCCCGTACCGTTGATGATGCCGGCAATCCATTCGATACGGTTGCCCGCCAACCCTTCCCGGAGCACCTTGATAATGGGAATCCCTCCGGCCACCGCCGCCTCGAAATTGACCATCACCCCTTTTTCCGACGCCTTGGCGAAAATCTCGTTACCGTGCAAGGCTATCAGGGCCTTATTGGCGGTAACCACGTGCTTGCCCAACTCAATGGCGCGCAACACCAATTCTTTGGCGGGAGAGTCGCCGCCAATCAATTCCACCACAATATCAATCTGCGGGTCTTCCACCAATTGGAATGGATCGCCGACCAGATCAATATTGTCGGTGGGGCACAAACGGGGCTTTTCCGGACTGCGGGTAAACGCCTTGGCAATAACGATCTCACGCCCGGCCCGGCGGCTGATCTCCCGGCCATTGCGATTCAATACATTAACTGTCCCGCTCCCGACGGTCCCCAAACCCAACAAACCTATTTTTACCGGCTGCAATTTGAACTCCTCTTAATCACAATTTCGTTTTCACCGCAGAGACGCAGGGAACCCAGCAAAATACCGCTCAGGCGCACCTGCCAGTCCTATAGCACCCCATCCCGGCGCATCATCATGCGGATACCCCGGATTGCCTGGCGGGTGCGGTGCTCGTTTTCAATCAGTCCGAAGCGGACAAACCCCTCGCCATACTGCCCGAATCCCACCCCGGGCGAGACCGCCACCTTGGCTTCCAACAGCATCTTCTTGGAAAATTCCAGCGATCCCATGGCTCGATAAGGTTCTGGTATGGGCGCCCATACAAACATGGTCGCCTTGGGCTTTTCCACGTTCCATCCCAATTGATTCAAGCCCTCGCACACGACATCCCGGCGGCTACGGTACAAATCCCGGATTTGCGCGACACAATCTTGCGGCCCCTCCAAAGCGGTGATGGCGGCGATTTGAATCGGGGTGAACATACCATAATCCAAATAGGACTTGAGCCTACCCAGGGCTTCCACCAATTCCCGGTTGCCGCACATAAACCCCACCCGCCAGCCGGGCATGTTGTAACTCTTCGACAACGAGAAAAATTCCACCGCTACATCCATTGCTCCAGGCACTTCCAGAATGGAAGGCGCCCGATAACCGTCAAATACAATATCGGCATAGGCCAAATCATGCACCAGCCAGATTTTGTGCTCCCGAGCAACCCCCACCACACGCTCGAAAAATTCAAGATCGACGCACTGGGTAGTGGGGTTGGCGGGAAAATTGAGAATCAGCATTTTCGGCCGCGGCCACAGATCCTGAATGGCCTGCTCCATTTCCTCGAAAAAATCCCGTTCCGTGGTCAATGGCACATGCCGGATATCGGCACCGGCAATCACGCAACCGTAAGGATGGATCGGATAGGCGGGATTGGGCACCAAGACCACATCGCCCGGTCCCAAAGTAGCCAGGGCCAAATGGGCCAAACCTTCCTTGGAACCAATGGTGACGATAGCCTGGGACTCGGGATCGAGCTGAACGTTATAGCGCCTGGCATACCAATCGCAAATCGCCTTGCGCAAGCGGGGAATGCCTTTGGACATGGAGTAGCGGTGAGTATTGTCCCGCTGCGCCGCTTCCACTAATTTATCGATAATATGGCGCGGTGGCGGTTGGTCGGGATTGCCCATCCCGAAGTCGATGATATCCTCTCCCGCTGCCCGTTGTTTCGCCTTGAGCTGGTTGACGATACTGAATACATAGGGGGGGAGACGCTTGATGCGCTGAAATTCTTCCATGCCTTGTTTCCGAAACGGATAAAATCAGTGTAAGTTACTTGTCCTGTTTCACCCTGTCAAACCCTAAAACCGAAGAACAAAACCGTGAATCATTCCACCAGAAAACTTGTTTGGCTGCGCCTATGCCTGTTATTTCTGTCGATTGGTTTGAGCAGCCCCATTCATGCGGAAATGTCTCCGCCGCCACCCTTTTTACCTTCCGACTCGATTCTGCATCACCCACCCCTGGCGGGCCAGGGATTCCGCACCCAATTTCTGGGCCGTGAAGTTACCATCCCGGCCATGGACCGCCGTTCCCTGAATGCCTGGGTAGCCGGCACCACCATCAATTTCCCCAAACCTTCCGGACGGCGGCTTGAACCCCTGGCAGCCCTCTATTTTTGGCGCCGCCCCAATCAAGACCGGCTTTTTTACGCCGATATCGCCGGGGTATACAATCACCTGTTTTTTTCCCAGGCCTTTGAAAGTGGAAAAGCGCTGGAATGGGTCACCACTTTTGAAAATTATACAATTCCGTTTCTGAAACAAACGGAAATAATCGAAGGTCATCAAGATAAAGCGGCAGAAGTCGAGTGGGGCTATGTGCGCCCTGGTTTCGGGCTGGGTTTCCGCCAACCGGTGGCGCCTTTCCGGCAAGACAACATGGCGGCAGTGGATTTCATCATCGAACCTGGTTTCCTTTATTTCGGTCGCCATGACCGCCACCAGGGATTTGTCAAACCCCGGGATACCTTCGAACTGCGCACCCGAGTGCAATTGAAATGGGATGCGTTGACCCGCAATTTCATGAATTTAGTCGACACGGGCTTTGCCTTTGGCGCAGATGGTGTCTGGGGGCATCGTGCCCGTTGGCGGGACTGGGGGATCAACGCCCAGGAGCGCGGTCATAACAGCTATGCCCTGGTCACCGCCTACGGTGTTGGTTCTATTCGCTTACCTTTTGCCAACAGCGGCCGCCACCGTTTGATTGGCTCGGCATTTGGCGGGATCGGCCATCACATGGACCGCTTCAACCGCAGTGTCACCCAACGGCTGGGAGGCGGCGTCAACCCGGTTGGGGAAGAGTTCCACACCCTGGGAAACCCGGTCCTTCCCGGCGCCGCCTATCTGGAATTCTTCCCCCGCCATTATTTGCTCGCTTATGGGGAATACCGCTTTGCCGCCAACTTTTTCACCTTTCTCCACTTTTACGGGGGCGGCGCCTATCTGGATCCCCAGCGTATCAAAAACGGCAAAATCCGGCGCGAGGATACTTTCATGCCCTTCGCCGGCGCCCGTATCACTACTGGCTTACCCGGCAATATGCGGTTGGTGATCGATTATGCCCATAATTTTGGGCTTAAAAGGCGAGGCCAGGGGTTCGGCAATCAAGTTACCCTTTGGATTTCCCGGTTATTTTGAAAGCATTTTGGGATAGACACTGACTCTCACACCGGTAGAATCAAGGCAACACGATATCGACTGGAGAGGCACCTTGAAAATCGGCTTCGTTTCTACACGGCTGGCGGGCACTGATGGCGTTTCTCTCGAATCGGCCAAATGGGCCCAGGTTCTGTGCGAAAACGGCCACCAGTGTTTTTATTTCGCCGGCGAATTGGACCGTCCGCCCGAACACAGTTATTTGGTGCCCGAAGCCCACTTCAAACACCCGCTGATCGAGCAAATCAACGCGGATTTGTTCGACGATATCTATCGCAGTCCCAGCACTTCCGAAACTGTCAGCGCTCTGCGCCGCCGTCTCAAACAGCACATCAGGTGCTTTGTCGAACAGTTCCAACTCGACCTGCTCATCACAGAAAATGCTTTGTCGATTCCCATGAACGTGCCATTGGGCTTGGCTTTGACTGAATATATTACGGAAACCAGGATCCCCGCCATCGCCCACCACCACGATTTTGCCTGGGAACGGCCCCGTTTCGCCCTTCATGCCGCCGAGGATTATCTAAAGGCCGCCTTTCCCCCGGCCATGCCCTTTATTCATCATGTAGTCATCAATTCTTATGCAGCCGAACAGGTGGCCTTGCGGACCGGCATGCGCTCTACTTTAGTTCCCAATGTCATGCCGTTTGAAAACTCCCCTCCAAAACCAGACGAAATCACCCGCTCATTAAGACCCGAATTGGGTATAGACGAAGATGAAATTCTCCTTTTACAACCCACCCGCATTGTTCCCCGCAAACGAATCGAACGTTCAATCGAGTTAGCCCGCAAGCTAGAGCAACCTTGTTGTTTATTAATCACCCACTCCAGCGGCGACGAAGGGGAAGCGTATTTTCGTTACCTTGTCGAATACGCCGAGCTCCTCAAAGTCAGGATTTTGTTTGCAGCGGATCGTTTCAATCATGAACGCCGTATCACGGCAGAAGGCAAACCAGTTTTTTCCCTTGCCGATGCTTATTATGCGGCGGATCTAGTGACCTACCCCTCAACCCTTGAAGGCTTCGGCAATGCCTTTTTGGAGGCAATCTATTATCGCCGGCCTTTGCTGATGAGCCGCTATGAAATTTTCAAAACCGATATTCAACCAAAGGGATTTGAAGTCATCTCATTTGAAGATTTCATCGCCGACGATACCGTTCAGGCAGTCAAAAATCTCCTGGCCAATCCCGATTTATACACAAAAATGGCAGACCGCAATTATCATCTGGGTCTAAAGTATTATTCCTACTCAGTCTTGTGCAAACGGCTTTGCGCCCTCATAGAACAAAGTTGTGAACATAAATCAGGATGAGGAATGGTCATGACTTTCATCTATGATTGGCTGGCCAAAATCGGCTACACCCATCCTCTTCACCCCGTGTTCGTCCACTTTCCCATTGGCTTGACGGCAGGGGCATTCTTTTTGATGCTGGGATTTCTTCTTCTCAAGCAGTCATCGCTTCAAATATCCTCCCGGCATGTTGCTCTTTTGGCCTTGCTGTTTCTTCCCTTCGCCATTGTCACTGGCATTATGGACTGGCAACGTTTTTACGCGGGAGTTTGGCTGCCGGAAATCAAGATCAAGCTCACTCTGGCCATCACCCTTTTCCTCCTCCTTGCCCTGGTGATATGGCTGGGGTTACGAAAAACAAGTGCTAATGGAATCTTGCTTGCCCTGTTGACCCTGGCTGTCGTCAATATTGGGGCATTGGGTTACTTCGGCGGCGAACTGGTGTATGGCAGCCGGGTACCCAAAGCGCCGGTTGCATTACAGGCAGGACAAAGGATTTTTGAGGGCAATTGTGCCGGTTGTCATCCGCGGGGGGGCAATATCATCGTCCCTCAGTTACCCCTCCGCAGCGCACCGCAATTAAATGAATTTGGCACCTTTTTGGCTTTTTTGCGCAATCCCAAAATGCCGGATCGGACAACCGGTCTGATGCCGGCGTTTCCCGCCTCGAAACTATCGGATCAGGAAGTCAGGCAGTTGTACCTTTATTTGCGCTTCGCGTTTGTTGAATCCCGGCGCGAAGAGATGATGCCGTCCCCGGAAATGTCTTTGCAATGATACTGCGACTACCCAAGGCGGTTATTATCCTCAGCCTGGTATCGCTGCTTAACGATGCCGCCAGTGAAATGATCACGCCCTTATTGCCGCTGTTCCTTACGGCGATAATGGGAACAGGCCCCACCGTTGTCGGCTTGGTGGAAGGCGTGGCGGAAGCCACTGCCAGCCTGTTGAAACTGGTTTCCGGCCGCCTGGCGGACCGGGGCTGGCGGCACAAACCTTTGGTTTTGGCCGGCTACACTTTATCCAATGGCGCCCGCCCTTTGATTGGCCTGGCCACCAGTTGGCCTTGGGTTTTGGGGCTACGGTTTGCCGACCGCATCGGCAAAGGCATCCGCACCGCCCCTAGAGATGCCATTATTGCTCACTCAACCTCGCCCCATTTGCTGGGACGGGCCTTCGGCCTGCACCGGGCCTTGGATAACGCCGGCGCGATTATTGGCCCCCTGGTTGCCTTCTGGCTCTTACAACAAAATGTACCAATGCAGCATATCTTTCTTTGGTCCATTCTGCCCGGCCTTGGGGTACTGTCGTTACTGGCGCTGGGATTGGACGAAGTGCCACCGCCACCTTCGCACCCGCTCCCGCCACTTCGCTGGCGTGTGCTGCCACCTTCCTTACAGGGATTGATCCTGGCCAGCGGCGGGTTGGCCCTGGCGTCGGCTCCGGAAGTGTTTTTGATTTTGTGGGCCACCGAGAGAGGCATGGAAATCGCCTGGACGCCGCTCCTGTGGGCTGCAGCCAGCGCCGTAAAAACCCTGATTGCGCTTATGGGGGGTGAATTGTCCGACAAACTGGGGCGGCTCCCGATTCTGTTACTAGGTTGGAGCGGACGCATTGGTGTATTGATCGCGCTGGCCTTGGCGGAGGATGGCGCGCTCTTAACCTGGGGACTTTTTTTGGGTTACTCCGCCGCCCTGGCTTTTACCGAAGGTCCGGAACGGGCATTGGTGGGTGACATGGCCGAAAAGCGGCTGAAAGCCACTGTCTTCGGCCTGTATCATATGACAGTGGGCCTGGCGGCATTGCCAGGGGCGGTGCTGTTCGGTTTCCTCTGGGAAAACTGGAGTTCAACCATGGCTTTTATGACCGCGGCAGCCATTACCACTTTATCCGCACTGACCTTGATCGTCATGGCTTCCCGCAGCCGCTAAATAGAGAGGATAGTTCAATGCAATATTCAACCCTGGGGCCGGAGGGCCCAAAAGTCAGCCGGATTTGCCTGGGCACCATGACTTTCGGCGAACAAAACAGCGAAGCCGAAGCCCACGCCCAGATGGATTTGGCCTTCGAGCGCGGCGTCAACTTCTTTGATACCGCAGAAATGTATCCCATCCCGCCCCGGGCGGAAACCCAAGGGCGCACTGAAGCCTATATCGGCAACTGGCTCGCCAAAACCGGCCAGCGGGATAGGGTCATACTCGCCACCAAAGTCTCAGGACCCGGCGCCAATTGGCTACCCTGGATCCGTGGCGGCCCGCGCCTTGATGCAAAACATATCCAGCAAGCACTGCACGGCAGTCTCAAGCGGTTGCAGACTGATTACGTGGATTTGTATCAAGTCCATTGGCCGGAGCGGCAAACCAACTTTTTCGGCAAACTGGGGTATCAACACCACCCGGAAGCCGACGGCATCCCCATTGAAACCACTTTGGAAGTACTGGCCAAACTCATGGAGGCAGGGAAAATCCGCGCCATCGGCATCTCCAATGAAACTCCGTGGGGCGTCATGCGGTATTTATCTCTGGCCGAAAAGCACGGCTGGCCACGAATCGTGACTATTCAAAATCCTTATAATCTGCTCAACCGTACTTTTGAAATCGGCCTGGCGGAAATCGCCCACCGGGAAAATGTTGGCCTTCTGGCCTATTCGCCTTTGGCGTTTGGGGTTTTGAGCGGGAAATATCTGGATGGCGCCCGCCCGTCAAGGGCGCGATTAACGCTTTTTCCCGGTTACGGCAGGTATAGCAAGCCTCAAGCGGAAAAGCAGGTAAAACAATATGTAGCTGTGGCTCGCCGTCACGGATTAAGCCCGGCGCAAATGGCCCTGGCCTATGTCAATAGCCGGCCATTTTTAACCGCCAGCATCATCGGTGCGACCACGCTGCAACAATTGGAGGAAGATATCGACAGTATCCGCGTGGAATTACCAGGAGAGGTCATTGCGGAAATCGATAAGATTCACGAGCAGTGCCCTAATGTAGCGCCATGAAAAACGCGGAGAATTGGTCGGGGTGACTGGATTTGAACCAGCGACTTCCGCCTCCCGAAGACGGCGCTCTACCAAGCTGAGCTACACCCCGAAGTCAATAGGAACGTTGTACCGAAAATTCCGCCATCGCCACCAAGGCATCTTTGAAAGAAGATGGCAGCAAGGGCGACAGGGATTGGATGGCTTTGACAGCCTCCTCCTTGGCGCGGGCTTCAGTGTACGCGATTGCATCGGTGGATTCAACGATTTCATAAACCCTGGCAAAGGCCTCGCGATCTCCCTGTTCAATACTGTGGCGAATGATATCGGCTTGCTTGGCCGTGCCCTTTTCCATGGCCCGAATCAATGGCAAGGTAGGCTTGCCTTCGGCCAAGTCATCCCCCAAATTTTTTCCGAGGGCTTCGGGATCGGCCTTGTAGTCCAAGGCATCGTCAATCAATTGAAAGGCCGTTCCCAAGTGTAAGCCATAATCAGACAGGCCTTTTTCCACTTCTGGCGACGCCTTGGCAACCACCGCCGCCAATTGCGCCGCGGCACTGAATAAAATAGCGGTCTTGCGCCATATCACTTCCAGGTATTTGGCTTCTGACGTGGCGGCATTATTCACATGGAGCAGCTGCAATACCTCGCCCTCGGCAATGGCGGTCGTGGTCTTGGACATGATTTCCATAATCCGCATGCTCTTCAGGCGCACCATCATCTCGAAGGAAGTGGAATAAAGGTAATCCCCCACCAACACGCTGGCTGCGTTCCCCCATACGGCATTGGCGGTATCCTTGCCCCGGCGCAGATCGGATTCATCCACGACATCATCGTGCAGCAGGGTAGCCGTGTGAATAAATTCTATGACAGCCGCCAAAGTAATATGATGATCCCCTTGATATTCAAGGGCATTGGCGGCAAGCAATAAAAGCAGTGGCCGCAAACGCTTGCCGCCGCTATTGATAATATAATTGCCAATCTGATTGATCAAAACCACATCGGAACTCAATTCTGCCATAATCAAGCGGTCCACGGTTTTGACCTGGTCTGC
>JALSQY010000309.1 GCA_026985035.1 Methylothermaceae bacterium | reverse complement strand
CAGCGTTTGGCGACCATCGCCCTCGCCCTCAAACAAACCTGATTCCCGCCATGCTCCCTCAACTGCCTCTGCAACTGTCATTTCCAGAGGCGCCGCGCTTCGACCAGTTTCACGCCGGAAGCAACCGGGAAGTGATTCAATCCTTGAAGAATTGTGCCGGCGGTATCGGCGAGCCTTACCTCTATTTATGGGGCGGTCGGGGATGCGGCAAAACCCACCTGCTCCACGCTTGCTGCCGGGAAGCGCATTCGAACGGTCAGGCGGTAGGTTATCTCCCCATGACGGATCTGAGGGGCTACGGCCCTGATATTTTGCAGGGCCTGGAACAAATGATGCTGCTTTGCATTGATGATATCCATGCGGTTGCGGGCAACCGCCGCTGGGAGGAAGCCCTGTTCCACGGCTTCAACCGCTGGCGCGAAGGCGGTATCAGGTTGATTATTTCGGCCAACCAGCCGCCGGCGGAACTGCCCATCGCCCTGCCCGATCTCAAAACCCGCCTGACTTGGGGGTTGACACTTCGCCTCCAGCCTTTCAATGACGATGACAAACTGGCCGCCCTTCAGTTACGCGCCAAACAATTGGGGCTGGAACTGTCGCCCCAGGTCGGCAAATTCCTGTTGACCCATAGCCCCCGGGATTTACCTTCCCTGTGGCGTTTGTTAAATTCACTGGATCAGGCCACTCTGGCCGCCAAACGCAAACTCACCATTCCGTTTTTGAAAGCTTATTTGGAATCCGAATCATGAAGGTATTGATTGTCGGCACTGGGGCCATTGGCGGGTTCTACGGAGCGCTGTTGGCCACACAAGGAGCAGAAGTCAGTGTCGTTTGCCGGTCTGATTATGACGCAGTCAAAACCAACGGTATCCACATTCAAAGCACCCTGGGAGAATGGACATTTAAACCTGCCGCCGTTTACCGGCAAGCCGGAGAAGTCGAATCCCCGCCGGATCATGTCATCCTCTGCACCAAGGTCTTGCCCCACATCGATAGGGTGGCCCTGATTCGCGCAGCAGTGGGACCGGATACGGCCATCACCCTGATTCAAAACGGGGTGGAAATCGAGGAAGAGCTGGCCCGGGCTTTTCCCGGCAATGAACTGATCAGCGGCCTGGCTTTTGTCTGTGTCAGCCGCGCCGGACCAGGAAAGGTCTGGCATCAGGCCTATGGCGCCTTGATGCTTGGCGCCTATCCCCAAGGCATCTCCCCCAAAGTCACCTCCCTTTGCGAGACCTTCAACCGCGCCGGAATTACTGCCAGAGCGATGGCAGATATCGTCGCCGCCCGCTGGCAAAAATGCGTCTGGAACGCACCGTTCAATCCTTTGTCCGTGCTTTCCGGCGGGCTTTACACCAGTGATATTCTCGAAAACCAGGAACCTTTCGTGCGCCAATTGATGGCGGAAGTCTGCGCCATTGCCGAGGCCACCGGTCACCCCTTGCCGCCTGATGTGATTGACAAGAACATCACCAATACTTACAAAATGCCGCCCTACAAAACTTCCATGCTGCTGGATTTTGAAGCCGGCCGCCCCATGGAAACCGAGGCCATTCTTGGCAATGCGGTGCGCGCGGGCCAGCGGGAAGGGGTGGCTACCCCGCGGCTGGCAGCGGTCTATGGCTTGATGAAATTGCGGGAACTGCAACTGGAGAAAACCGCCAACCGATGACCTGGCTTACTTCCCCCGCCTGGATTGCCATCATGCGCCTGGCTCTGGCCGCCTATGTACTGTTGATTCTGGCCCTCTCCCTCCTCCCCCAACCCCTGCCCGAGGGAGTGGAGATCAACGACAAAATCGGTCATCTGCTGGCGTTTTTCGGTTTGGGCTTCTTGGCGGATATAGCCTTTCCCAAACAGCGGCTCGATGGGATGAAACTACTCAACCTGTTATTGATCGGCATTCTCATTGAAGCCATGCAGTTCCATACCCATTATCGCACTGCCTCTTTGGCGGATTTAGCGGCAGACGCCTTTGGCCTGCTGGCCTATGCCTTGGGCCGAAAATGGTTTTCCAGGAAATACCTCTTAAAGGAGCACTCATCATGCAACAGCTTTTGATCACAGGCATCGGCTCTGGCCTTGGGCTGGCCTTGGC
>JALSQY010000308.1 GCA_026985035.1 Methylothermaceae bacterium | reverse complement strand
CGTAGTCGGCCATGTCCAGCGAGACCTTCTTCAGCGACCAGCGCCTGGGGTCGTCGTATTCAAACTGGATGTTGATCTTGTAGTCCGGTTTGGTGATGTGGATCAGGCATTGCTGCCAGGTCTTGCCGTCGGGGGTTTTGGTCAGGGCCTGGAGTTCCCGGAGTTTTTCCAGGATCGGCTGTGTGTTTTCCGGGATTCTTGCCTCCCATTGGTCCCCGTCATAGACATAACCGTTGCCTCCGCCGCTTCTGGGCTCGACATTGAAGACCAGCGCCAGCGCATCCCAGTGGCGGAGTTTGCGGTCGGGTTCCGGGTCGGTATATCGCTTGTCAGAAATAATGAGGGTGCCAATTTCGTGTATCAGTTCGTCTTTTCTGTCCATCGGTGTTTGCTCCTGGTTGGCCCTGGTTCCCACGCGGGAGCGTGGGAACCGGCAATACCCTCTCCCCCCGGGGGAGAGGGCGGGGGTGAGGGGAAGCCGCAGGCTCAGTCCCGGGGCGGGCGCAGGAAGTTGGCGTAGTCGGCCATGTCCAGCGAGACCTTCTTCAGCGACCAGCGCCTGGGGTCGTCGTATTCAAACTGGATGTTGATCTTGTAGTCCGGTTTGGTGATGTGGATCAGGCATTGCTGCCAGGTCTTGCCGCCGGGGGTTTTGGTCAGGGCCTGGAGTTCCCCCAGTTTGTCCAATATAAGCTCACCTACATCTCCTGGAGTTCGGGCCTCCCACCGGTCCCCTTCATAAACATAGCCGGTCATTCCACCAAGATATCCATGAGGATCACCGCTACCAGGTTCAACATGTGCTACTAGCGCCAAAGCATCCCAATTACGTATTTTACGATGGGGTTCCGGTTCTACATAGCGTCTATCAGTAATTATTAACTTGCCGATTTCATGAATCAATTCATCCTTACGTTCCATGCTGTTTTCCTCCCCACATTTTTACCGTTTATCTGACTTGCATCCGTTGCGCGATTTCTTTCTTACTCAAACGGTTGAAGGTTTGCCCTTCTGCATTGTCAAAGTTTTTAAAATTGTCATAGACCTGTTCACCAGTCTTCGGGTTAATCGCCTTATATTTGATTAAAACCCTCTCTGGCCTGCCCTTGGCATCAAAACCCGAGAACTTGACCTCAAACTTCACCTCGGCCCCGGCCTTGACCCAGTCGGCCAGTTCGTTTTCCATCACCTTGCAGGCGCTGCCTCCTTTGCCTTCCAGCGGGAGGGTTGTCTTTATTCCCTCTCCCCCCCGGGGGAAAGGGCGGGGGTGAGGGGAAGCCGCGGGGGACTGTTGCCTGCCCCCTGCCCCGCTTTCGAGAGAGAACCGCCGGCTGCATACTGCTGGTGACGCCGTTCTCCCACCCGGAAGGCCTTGCCGTGCCCGCGCGGGAACGGCAAGGCAGGATGCTTGCCTGGCCAGACACCGCCACCATCAGAAATGATCCGGGTCAAAACGCGCCCATTCATAGGGCATGTCCAGATTCTCGGCGTCCGTTTCACGAAGATTGTCTTCATCCCGCATGTTGCTCGACAACAGCAGCTTGCCCTGTTTGCGCCACAACGCCGGTTTTACACCATCAAACATCAAAAACACCGCGTTTTCTTCGGGAAAATGTTCCAGCAGCCACTTGATGGTCTGGAACATTTGCCTTTCCCCCTCATCAAAGTACTCAATATCTTTGGTTATCGTGAAACTGACCAGAACATCCGGGGTGAAACCATAGTGTTCCTCGGCGATTTCGCGTTTGTAATCGCTGACATCCATGACGGTGAAGTTCAAGGCCTTATGGGTGGTGACAATGTCTTTCCATTCCCAGTCGTATTGCCGCAGATCCTCGTCCGAGGTGATGCTTTCGGCAAACGGCAACTCCCGCGCCAGTAACTCGGCTATCTGGTGGGGTGTCTGGTCGGTCTTGATCAGCAAGTAATGTTGTATGGACATGGTATTTCCTCCTGGTCATCAAGGTTGGCCCCGCTTCCCACGCTCCCGCGTGGGAACCGGCAATACCCTCTCCCCCCGGGGGAGAGGGCGGGGGTGAGGGGAAGCCGCAGGCTCAGTCCCGGGGCGGGCGCAGGAAGTTGGCGTAGTCGGCCATGTCCAGC
>JALSQY010000307.1 GCA_026985035.1 Methylothermaceae bacterium | reverse complement strand
TCGATGCCCGCCAAATAGATGGCGGCACCATTGCGATCCAATTTAACTGACTCGTTCATCAACATCCGGATTCCCATGGCCTCCATTGCAGGCACCATACAGAGCGTGTCGTGGTTGCCCAAAATCCCGAACAGGGGCCCTTTTAAATGGCTGACAACTTGTTTTAATCCCTCCAGACAAGGTTGCCAGGGGCCAAAGGTACGCGCCCGGAAATCGCCGGTGAGAACACAGGCATCATATTCGAGGTTCCTGAGGTTAGCGGACAATGCTTCCGGCATATCTGGACTCATGTCCAAATGCAGATCGGTCAAATGGAGCAACGTGTAACCATCAAACTGCAAAGGCAAGGCCGACAGCCGGATTTCATTGCGAGTAATTTGGATCTTTCGGGCATTCCGCCTTCCGCGCCCGTGCAGTCCGCACAACCTCAAGGTGTGACGGATCATGCCATGAACCGAATACCAATTTTCAATGTGGAAGAAATTGCGTCCCAGTCCGCCAAATACCCGCCGTTCAAAATCCTGCTCCATTCCCAGGCGTTGATTCAAATGGGCGCGGCCGACGCGCTGTTCCAGCACTTTTTTTAAAGCTTCATCCACGGGCGGCGCTTTCATTGCCTGTTGCCCCCAAAGTTTGTCCGCCGAAACTCAACAGCGCCTCTTGATACAATCGTTCAGGCTCCTTTTTGTAGCGGGTGGAAAAATGAAAAGGAATCATCCGCTTGGCACCAACCCGGCGGGCAATCTGCCCTGCCTGCCAAGCGGTCAGGTGATATTTTTCAAAAGCCGAGGCGGCCTGCTCCTGGGAAAAGCTGGCTTCGATATAGAGCCAATCGACTCCCGCAAGCAGTCTCTCTAACACTTGGAGATTGGCTTCATTATAGAGAATGTCCACTACGTAACCGATTTTCAAACCCGGAGCCATGTTTAGAATTTTAGCTTTGAGCTGCGCCAGCGAGAAATGTTTCTCGTGCCGTCCTTTTTGGTCACACCAGCGGGCGACAATGGGGAAATCATCTGCTTTTCCCTCAAACACGGCTTGCTTCAATTCCTGCAACCAAGGACCCTTGGGCACACCCATCTCGTCCAGTTTATTTTTCCAGACATTGACGTGCAGCGGTTCTTCCAGTAAAAAAGCCAAACACGGAATTTTATGGTCCAAAACAGCCGATTTGACTTGCAGTCCCGGCTCGTTCAGGAGCAGGCCATCGATGACTGGCACCGGCTTCAATGTCTCTTTCACAAACCCTTTCCGGCAGCAGAACCGGGCACGCTGCATTTTATCCCCGCCATCCCATTGATACGCGATGAAAACCAATTCATCGGAATAGTTTTCCACCAAATTCCAAGTGTAGCCGCCCAATCTGTGTCCGACATGGTCGATGAAACCCGCCGGGCCATACAAATGGATGGTCATTGCCCGGCCCAAGCACACTCGCAACAGATAATCGAATCCATAGAAATGATCCATGTGGGTGTGGGAAACGAAAATATGGGTCAGACGCAGAAGCTTACGAGGCGACAAAGCATGGATATCTCCAAGATCGAACAAAATCGCCCGTCTCTGGAATAGAAACTCAATGTATAGCGCAGGATCGCCGAAGGGATCGTTGACCAGTTGCGCTTGAAAGGCTGGTTTCACTTTTTTGCATGGAAGAATAATTACATTTGATAATAAAGCGAGGCCATATTCCTTATCAAGCACAAAAATATCTAACTAAAATCATAAGCGGCCCGTCTCGCTAACCCCATGCCCATCGGCACAACCGTTGGGTGAAAATCCGCACTGGGGTTCAGCTAAACCGCTGCATCATAAAGAAAACTTCGTAAAGAATCACAAAGGATTTATATACGCTTCCTGAAAATCAACAACATTCACACATCGATGGCCTAGCCTATTGCAAAGAAAGACATAAAACGTTCTCTTAACCAACCATAGGCCTGAATACAATTGTCCGCAGGTAAGCCGTGACTCGAAAAGATGCAAGCGATATTGACCGGATTACTTGATGATCTTACCGGTCTTACTATCCACCTTGATATGCTGAACCCGCCCGTCGGGGGTAAGAACGCGGATGATGTGATATTTGCTTCCCTTCTCCTCCACGGTTTTACCACCCAATACACGGCCACCCAGTTCTTTTTGTACGATTTTTGCCGCCTCGTCCATATTTACCGGCTTTTCCTCGGCGAAACCTGGAGAAACCGCGAATCCCACCACCAAGCCCAGCCATTTCAGAATATTTCTCATTGTAATCCTCCATTGCCGGCCAGGCCCTGTAACAACACGTTGCCCAAGGTAGCACCTACTTGGCGGGATAATCGATCAAAAAAGTTTTCCTGGGGAGTGAAATTGACGATCTTTTCCGCGCCAATGACCTCTTTGGCCACTGAACGGTCATCACCGATGCCGTCGGCAAGACCCAATTCCACGCTTTTGCTCCCTGTCCAGATCAACCCAGAAAACAACTTGGGATCATTTTTCAGCCGCTTCCCTCTACCTTGTTTGACTGCAGCAATGAATTGTTGGTGGATCTCCCGGAGCAAGCGTTGGACATGGGCTTTTTCTTCTGGCTTGACGGGAGAAAAAGGATCCAGCAATGCCTTATGTTCCCCGGCTGTCAACAAACGACGCTCCACCCCCAGTTTGTGCAGGGTTTCCACGAAACCAAAGCCGTTCATGATAACGCCGATGGAACCGACGATACTGGCAGGATTGACGTAAATCTTATCGGCGGCGGCAGCAATGTAATAACAACCGGAAGCGCATACATCGGAGACCACCGCTATCACCGGCAAATCCGGTTTTTCTTGTTTAAGCCGCCGAATCGCCTCATAAACATAGGCTGCCTGAACCGGACTGCCACCCGGTGAGTTCATGCGCAGCAAAATACCCTTGGTTTGCTGGTTGTCTGCCGCTTGCCTTAACCCTTTGATCAGGTTGCTGGCGTTGCCAGGTGCTTTTTCCACGATGATGCCACTGACATCGACGGCAGCGGTATGTTGTTTATCGCCTATCAAACGCTTTGACATGGGCTTGAGCGCTGTCAAAGTAACGCCCAGCAAATAGGCAAAAAATAAAAACTTGAAAAAGATGCTCCAGCGCCGGGCCCGTCGCTGTTCTGCGATACCTTCCAGCGCCAATTTTTCTAAAACTTCCCGTTCCCAGGCAACTTTACTTGAATCAGAATCTTTAATGGATGAGTCAGTCATTCATACTCCTAATCATTCAACCTGTCATATACAATTCCCCTCCCTGCACTATGTTTTATTTTCATAATAGGACAGCTATCATGAACCTTGGTGTAATACCGCTATTTTTCCTTGACATAGCGGATTCGGTAAATTACCCCCCTGTGATCATCCGAAACCAGCAATGACCCATCAGGCATTTGCAGGATATCCACAGGACGGCCAAGGATTTTGCCTTTTGGCTGTAACCATCCTTGGGCGAAAACTTTTTCTTCTACGGGAAGACCATGCTGGAATCTGAGTGTGACAACCCGATATCCCACAGGATCGGAACGGTTCCAAGAGCCATGTTGAGCGACAAAGAGCCGGCCTTGATAATTGTTTGGAAATTGTGTCCCGGTATAAAACCGGATGCCTAACGGCGCCACATGAGCGCCAAAACGCCACGCGGGCGGGATAAAATCATCGCAGGATGATTCAGAGCCATAACGGGGATCCGGGAGATCGCCACCATGGCAATAGGGATAGCCAAAATGCATTCCTTTTTTCGGCGCATGATTGAGTTCGTCCGGTGGCCGGTTATCTCCCAACCAATCCCGGCCGTTATCGGTAAACCATAGCGTTTGAGTTTTGGGGTGCCAATCGAACCCGACGCTGTTACGCACGCCCTCGGCAAAAATCTCAAACCCGCTCCCATCCAGGTTCAAGCGAACCAGGGTCGCGTATATCCTTTCCCGGGAAAGACAAACATTGCAGGGCGCCCCCACTGCGGTATAAAGCTTATTGTCCGGTCCGATCCGCAGATATTTCCAACCGTGCCAGAGATCGCCGGGAAAACGATCGAAGATCACTTTAGGTTTGGGGGGATTTTGCAGGTGTTTGCCGATCTGATCGAAACGCAGAATCCGCGAGACCTCGGCTACATAGAGATTGCCTTGATGCACTGCCACCCCGTTGGGCATTTTCAAGCCTTTGGCAAGGACATATTTTTTATCCGCGCGCCCATCGCCATCGGCATCCCGCAAGGCATAGACTTTTCCTTCGGTACGGGTCCCCACGTACACCGTGCCATCTTCCCCTAACGCCATCGAACGGGCATTGGGCACATCCCTGGCAAAGTAATCAATATGAAAACCCGGTGGCAACTGAATTGCCGATAAAACAGGATCGCTTCCTCCCCAAGCAATCGATGTGATCCACGACAAGAAAAAAAGGAAGGATAAAAACTTCATTGGTAAGCTCTCAATACCATGAACTGAATCATTCTTATTATCATGTTTATCACTTGCCGCGTCTATTCCAAATTGATTGGATGATATGTCAGGCTTCAGGACTTGAAACTTATCTTCACCTCCCCCATTTAGACTAGTGATTCTGAGCAATGAAATTCTTGTGCTGGCCTTTCATCAAAAAGGCAATCTTTTTCTGACCGTGAATCATTTATAATTGCGCGTGACAGGGAAATCTTGCTAACTATATCGCCGGTCCGTGCATTGCAATCATTCTTTATTTAGCTATCGTGGAGGAACCATCACCTATGCTGCGAATACTACTTTTTCTGGCAACCAACGGCGCTATTTTGCTGGCCATCAGCATCTTGTTTCAAGTGCTGGGCCTGGGAACCTACCTAGACCGCCAGGGCGTGCATTTGGATTTGAATGCCCTGCTGCTTTTTTCCGCTCTCATCGGCATGAGCGGCTCACTGATTTCCTTAGTCATGTCAAAATGGATGGCCAAATCTTCCATGGGGGTCTATGTCATTGACCACCCCAGCAACCAAACCGAGGCATGGCTTGTGTCCACCGTCGAACGGCTCGCCAGGCAGGCCGGCATTGGCATGCCGGAAGTGGGGATTTTCAACCTTCCCCAACCCAATGCCTTCGCCACCGGCATGAGTAAAAACGGCGCCCTGGTCGCGGTCAGCACCGGGCTTTTGGAAACCATGGATGCCGATGAAGTAGAGGCGGTACTGGGCCATGAAATCAGCCACGTCGCCAACGGCGACATGGTGACCTTGGCCTTGGTCCAAGGCGTCGTCAACACTTTTGTCTATTTTTTCGCCACCATTATCGGCCACTTGGTGGACCGGACACTATTCCAATCCCGGGATGAAGAAGGCGGTTATTACGGTTATGGACCGGCCTATTACATTACCCAACTCATAGCTCAAGTGGTGTTGTCCATTTTTGCCACCATGATTGTCATGTGGTTCTCCCGCTGGCGGGAATTTAGGGCGGATGCCGGCGGCGCCCGCTTGGCGGGACGCTCTAAAATGATTGCCGCGCTGGAAGCCCTGCGCCGGCTATCCCAACCCCAGGACTTGCCCGGCGAATTCGCGGCCTTTGGCATCAACGGTGCCATCGGCCGTGGCATTGCCCGGCTGTTTATGAGCCACCCGCCCATCGAAGAAAGAATCGCGGCACTGCAGCGGCTCCAAAGCTGACGTCAGGCGGCCCCCACCGGGCCGCCCTCTTCCTTACGCCAAAATGCCACCACTTGCAAAACGCTCCCTCCAAAGGCCCTCACAATAGAGATTTGGAATAATCTTACATCCAGAGCAACAAAATCCTTTCTCAAGGTCTCTGTCCCCACCACCCTGACCACAATCGTTGCCGAGAATCCTGTAGTCAGCTCACTGGTTTGGGTTTAAGAAATTCGCTCATGGACCTCTCGCCCGGGTTCAAGTATGCTGACCGTCGGTTGGACGGGTTTCTCTCTGTCGTCACCGGGCCGCCGTCTCGGACCCCGGACGAGATCACGCAGGTGATGCCATTACTGCTTGCCCAACCCTTAGCAATATACATTATGGAGGCAACCATGACACGATACAGAATACTTATTGGACTGGGACTACTATCGATCCTTGGCAGCTTCAGCAGCTTTGTTTTTGCCGAAGACACTTATGAAATCACCATCACCAACCTTACCCGTGGTCAAACATTCTCCCCCATCCTGGCATTGACCCATAAAGAAGGCATCCGCGCCTTCATGGCTGGTGAGCCGGCAATCCCTCAGTTGGTTGCCATCGCCGAAGAAGGCAATACAGCACCTGCATTGAGTGTGATAGCCCAATTTCCCAATTTAATCAAAGACGGCAAGGATTCTGGCGGGCCATTGAATCCGGGCAAAAAAACCACCATCATCCTCAAGGGCGGCGATAACGCGACTCACCTTACCGTTCTCTCTATGTTGATTTTCAGTAACGACGCATTTATGGCACTGAATGGCAAACCCCTGCCCACCAGTGATCAACCCGTGACTTATTTCGTCAACGCTTTTGATGCTGGCAGCGAAGCCAACGATGAAAGCTGTAGCAACATACCGGGGCAATTGCCAGAACCATGCAATACCACCAACCCCGCGGTAATCACCGAAGGCGAGGGATTCGTGCACATCCACTCGGGAATTCATGGTATCGGGGATCTGGCCCCTGCCCAGTACGATTGGAGAAATCCGGTTGCCAAAATTAGCATTCGGAAAGTAGAACAATAACTTACTCCAAGGTTTTTCAGGAATTGTTTTAGCGCCCCAGCATTAAAACAATTTCCTCTATATGGCCCTTGCATGAAACAGGCAAGGGCCTTTTTTCACTCAACATCTCACAATCCAGTGCAATCATTCAATGATATTCCAAGTAAGCTTTTGGCTTTTTCCGCGACTGAGTTTTAAAACAATATATTAATCTCTTGATTCAGCACAAATGCGAACCAATAATCACCGCTGCTTGATCCTCCTCAGCCTTGCCGCATTCGCCATTGACGCGGGAGAAATCCTCAAAGCAGGGCGTTTTTCAGAAGGGGATCTCGCAAATTGGAAGACCAAAAGTTTTGCCGGAAAGACCCACTACCTATTCGCAAAACTGAATGATAAAACCGTACTGAAAGCAGAAAGCAAGGCCAGTGCCTCCGGCTTGTTCAAAGAAATCGAGGTGGATGTTACCAAAACTCCTTATTTGCATTGGTGCTGGCAGATAATCCAACCACTGCCGCCGCTTCCGGAAACCACCAAAGCGGGGGACGATTACGCCGCCCGGATTTATCTCGTTAGAAAAGGCGGGTTGGCCTTTTGGCGGACCCGGGCCCTCAATTATGTCTGGTCCAGCAGTCAGGCGAAAGAAAGCTTGTGGCCCAATGCCTTTGCGGGTAACAATGTCATGATGTTGGCGGTAAGAAACGCCGAGGACAAACCCGGCCAGTGGCTATGTGAGAGAAGGGATTTGCGCGCTGACTGGCAACGGGCGTTTGCCAAAGCGGCCGATAAAATCGACGTGATTGCGATTATGACCGACAGTGACAATAGCAAAAAATCGACAGCAGCCTATTATGGCGACATTTGGTTTTCAGAAGATTGAAATGGCAAACACGACTGACTTTCCCGCCATCCGCCGCAGCCGCTTGCAAGTGATCCAGGTAAATCTTGGCTATCGCTGCAATCTGGCCTGTACCCACTGCCACGTGGACGCCGGGCCAAAACGCACGGAAAACATGGATCGTTCGACGATCCAGGAAGTGCTGGATTTCCTCCATCGCGCCCGAATCAAAACCCTGGACCTCACCGGTGGCGCACCGGAAATGAATCCCCATTTCCGGCGGCTGGTCACCAAGGCCCGGAAAATGGGCGTTCATGTCATTGACCGCTGCAATCTCACCATTCTGGAAGAACCCGGCTACGAAAACCTGGCCCATTTCCTCGCTGAACAGCAAGTGGAAATCGTCGCCTCCCTGCCCTGCTATTTACAAGACAACGTAGACAAACAACGGGGCAAGGGCGTCTTCCAAGCCAGTATCGCTGCCTTGAAAAAGCTCAACCGGCTAGGGTATGGCACAGGCGGAGCACTCAAACTCAATTTAGTATTCAATCCCCAGGGCCCCGAGTTGCCCCCACCCCAAGAAAGTCTGGAAGCCGCTTATAAAACACACCTTAGAAAACAATTCGGCATTACCTTCGACCACCTTTATACAATGACCAATATGCCCATCCAGCGCTTTGCCCATGCCTTGGAAAGAGAAGGGAAATTGCAGCGTTATTTTCGACTTTTGAGAAACAGCTTCGATGCTTCCAACCTCGAAGGCTTGATGTGCCGCACAACCATCAGCGTGGACTGGCAAGGCTATGTCTATGACTGTGACTTCAATCAAATGCTCGATTTGCCTTTGTCGGGCCGGAAAACGCATTTGCGTGAAGTTTGTCTGGATTTCCTGGATAACGGTATAATTGCCACGGATGATCACTGCTTTGGCTGTAGCGCCGGCCAAGGCAGCAGTTGCAGCGGCGCCTTGAAAGCCTAATCAAATAGTTGCTCGGTACCCGCCACGACGCCTTTCTCGAAAAATTCGATGGCATTACCGTCAGGGTCGCGGCAAAACAACGCCCGGCGTCCGGATTTGCTCGCCGAATATACCACCCCTGCTCTTTCCAACGCTTGCCGGATCACTTCCAAGTCAGGAACCACCAATGCAAAATGACGATCACGGCCCCCGTGTTTGGGACGGCCCTCGACTGGATCGGGGCTTGGCAGCTCCAACAGATGTACCTGTTGATGCTCGGCGATCTGCAACCAAGCACCTGGAAACGGCAAGTCCGGACGCTGGGTTTGCTCCATGCCAAGCACACCACAATAAAAATCCAAGGCTTTTTGAGTATCGGAAACCAACAGACTCACATGATGCAGATGAAATTGGTTTTTAGCCATTTCGCCCCCCTACGTTATTAAACATTTGACATGTATTTTACCCAGAAATTGACCAATCCCGATTGGCAAATTTCTGTTTCTGGAGATGACGGCGCTACAATCTTTTTTACCTGTAAAGAGTAGCCAACTTGATATCGGGGCGCCGGGGCATTGCTTTAGCAGGATCTTCCCTGTGGATTGTTGGTGGCCATCCACACCATCAAACACTTACAGAAGCAATGCCCCCGCACTTTGGCTAAATATGGCTTACAGGCAATACAATTTTCCGTTTAAATTATTTAAGGAGCATCCATGACAAAATTGATAGGAATACTTTTTGTGGCCACATGCGCTGGACTGTCAGCTTGCAGCGAAGAACAACAAAATCGGCTTGCCCGGCTGGGAGTAACTTGGCTGGAGGGTAATTATAAAGTCACCTATGCCGACGGCTCGCATGTGAAAAGCTGGATTGTCCGAAGCGGCAAGGTGACTTCCGAACCCGCCAAGGGGTATTACTATTTTTGGACCAAGGTGAACGGCAAGAACCTCTATGTCCAAACCCCCATTGGCCGAACCTACATCGAAGAAATCCCTTAATCCCTCAACCGGCGTGCTGCCAGAACGCCATCGCACACAGGGTTGATAAAGGTTTCAAACCCGGATTTTCAAAAATCATCCGGTTGGGCGTCTTCACCGCTTCGATCCCACCGGAGACAACGTCAACCGGGTATGGCACCATCACACTGCTGTCACAAGGTATTGTCGGTAATGGATAAACCGCCAAGGGCAAAATAGTATTGGAATTGAGCAACTTTCTATGGAAGCTGGTAGAAAGATTGGGAGATGCACTGGAGCACCTTAAAGTAGACTTACCCCCCTGGATTTTGATATCTTGTAAGAATATAATTACCTTTGTCTCTAGACAATTCACACAGAATAATCTAGCTTTATCCAGTTTCTGCAACATAGGTTGCCCCACACAGAGTATCCGGGGGATGCAAGCATGGGCCATATGAATCCACAAATCCACAA
>JALSQY010000306.1 GCA_026985035.1 Methylothermaceae bacterium | reverse complement strand
ACGTGGCCGTTGGTCTCCGGCGCCAGGGTCATGACCGACTCGCACACGGCGATGTCCTCGGAAAGCGACGGCCGCCCTTGGCTGACGCCTTCCTCCTCGACGGTGCCGCAGATCACCTTGAGTTTTTCGATTTCGTCGCCGGTGTCCCAGTCGATGCCCTTGACGTTGTTGCCCAGCTTGTCCAGCAGCGGACCGAGGGAGGTGTATTTCCGGTAGGTGGCGGCAAAATCGCGTTCCACCACCTTGAGGATCGGCATCGTCTTGCCTGGCACCGGGTCGCACTCGCCCTGCTTCCAGTCCTTGACGTCGAAAGGCTGGGCGATTTCGGCGGGGGTGTCGTGCATCATCGGCACCGCCACCAGGTCCTTCTGGGTGCCCAGGTGCTTTTCCGCCAGTTCCGAGAATTTCCTGGCGATGGTTTTGAAGATCTGCCAGTCGCTCCTGGATTCCCAGGCTGGATTGACCGCCGCCGTCAGCGGATGGATGAAGGGATGCATGTCGGTGGTGTTGAGGTCGTTCTTCTCGTACCAGGTCGCCGTCGGCAGGATGATATCCGAATAGGCACCGGTAGAGTTGAGACGGAAGTTGACGTCCACCAGCAGATCCAGCTTGGCGATCGGCGCCGGGGTGCGCCATTCGATTTCCTTGCCCCGGGCTTCTTCCCGGACGTCCTGCATCACCCCGTTCTGGGCCCCGAGCAGGTGCTTGAGGAAATATTCGTGCCCCTTGGCGCTGGTGCCGAGCAGGTTGGCGCGCCACACGAACAGGTTGCGGGGGAAGTTTTCCGGGGCGTCGATGTCCTCGCAGGCGAACTTGAGCTTGCCAGCCTTGAGCTGCCCGGCGACGTACTCGGCCACTTCCTGCTCGGTCGTGGCGCCGGCCTTCTCCGCCTCGCGGACGATCGCCAGCGGGTTCTGGTTAAAGTGGGGCGCTGACGGCAGCCAACCGAGGCGCTGGGCGATGACGTTGTAGTCGGCCAGGGTGTGACCGCGCCACCGGCCGCTGGCGGTGGCGGCCATCACCTCGTCGGCGGCCAGACTCTCGTAGCGCCACTGGTCGGTGTGGAAATAGAAAAAGCTGGTGCCGTTCATCTGCCGCGGCGGCCGGTGCCAGTCGAGCCCGAAGGCGATGGGGGCCCAGCCGGCCTGGGGCCGCAGCTTCTCCTGCCCCACATAATGAGCCCAGCCGCCGCCCGACTGGCCGACGCAGCCGCACAGGTGCAGCAGGTTCATGATCGACCGGTAGGTCATGTCGTTGTGGTACCAGTGGTTGACCCCGGCGCCCAGGATCACCATGGACTTGCCGCGGGTCTTGGCGGCGTTGTCGGCGAATTCCCGGCCGGTGCGGATGATATCGGCGCGCTTGACGCCGGAGATCTTCTCCGCCCAGGCGGGGGTGTGGGGCAGGTCGTCGTCGTAGCTGGTCGCCGCCTCGCCCCCCAGACCGCGGTCGACGCCGTATTGGGCCAGTTGCAGGTCGAACACCGTGGCTACCAGTACCTCCTCGCCGTTCAGGGTGAGCCGGCGCACGGGTACGTTGCGGACGATAGCGCTCCCCTCCCCGACCCTCCCCCCGGTGGGGGGAGGGTTTTTGTGTCTATCACTCCCTCCAACGGAGAAAGGATCTTTTTCCATTTCCCTCCCCCCGTCAACGGGGGGAGGGTCAGGGAGGGGGGTGAAATGCGGGAAACACACCTCGACCACTTCGTCCGGCTTGCCCACCAGGCTCAGCTGCGGGGTGATGTCCTCGTTCGTGGCACCGTCCTTGGGTTCCAGGTGCCACTTGCCTTCCTCGCCCCAGCGGAAGCCGATGGAGCCGGTGGGTGTGACCAGGTTGCCGGTATTTTCGTCGAACACCACGGTCTTCCATTCCGGGTTGTTGTCCTGCCCCAGGGAATCGTCGAAATCGGCGGCGCGCAGGAAACGGCCGGGGACGTAGCCGTCGCCGCGGTCGTCGAGGCGCACCAGCATCGGCATGTCGGTGTAGGTGCGGGCGTAGTCGAGAAAATAGGGCGTCGGCTTGTCGACGAAGAACTCCTTGAGCACCACGTGGGCCATGGCCATGAACACCGCCGCATCGGTGCCCTGTCTGGCCGGCATCCACAGGTCGGCGAACTTGACGTATTCAGCGTAGTCGGGGGCGATGGCGACCACCTTGGTGCCCTTGTAGCGCACTTCGGAATAGAAGTGGGCGTCGGGAGTGCGGGTCATGGGCAGGTTGGCGCCGCAGACGATGATGTAGCCCGAGTTGTACCAGTCGGCCGCCTCCGGGACGTCGGTCTGCTCTCCCCACACCTGGGGCGAGGAGGGGGGCAGGTCGCAGTACCAGTCGTAGAACGACAGGCAGGCGCCGCCGATGAGGGACAGGTAGCGGCTACCGGCGGCGTAGGAGATCATCGACATGGCCGGGATCGGGGAGAAGCCGGCGATCCGGTCCGGACCCCATTTCTGGATGGTGTAGACGTTGGCGGCGGCGATGATCTCCACCACCTCGTCCCACGAAGCGCGCACGAAGCCGCCCAGGCCGCGCACGGCGGTGTAGCGCTGGCGCTTTTCCGGATCGGCCTGGATCGCCGCCCAGGCTTCCACCGGGTCCTTGCCAGCCTGGCGCTCGAGCCGGTACAGGTCCAGCAGGCGGCCGCGGATCAGGGGGTACTTGACCCGGTGGGGGCTGTACAGATACCAGGAATAGCTGGCGCCGCGCTGACAACCACGCGGTTCGTGGTTGGGCAGGTCCGGCCGGGTGCGGGGATAGTCGGTGGCCTGGATCTCGAACGCTACCAGACCGTTCTTGACGTGGATGTTCCAGGAACAGCCGCCGGTGCAGTTGACCCCATGGGTGGAACGGACCACCTTGTCGAAGCGCCAGCGGTTGCGGTAGGCGTCTTCCCACTGGCGGTCCTCGCCGGTGACCACGCCGTGGCCGTCGGAGAAAGTTTCCTTGGGTTTCTTGAAGAATCTGAGGCGGTCGAAGAAGTGGCTCATTAAATTACCTAGTGCTTCTGTAAAGTTTATCAAAAAACAAGCAAACTTGGTGCCAGTATTGTCTGATTTCCGCAAGACCAGAAAAGCGGGCGTGACCGGTCTACCCGAACAAAACAAAAACCTGAATTAAAATGAAAAAACCGAAATTTCGCCCCATATTGGTGCGCCCGCATCAAGTCTGACTTGAAATTGCTAACCATAATATCAAAATAAGATTGAGAGCAAGAGAACCGAAAGCTACAACCTGCCAAAAAGTCAAAGGATCGCGTTCCAGCAGCGGCTGGCGATCCTTTTGCAGGAAACCAGGGTTGGGTTTCTCCAGGTCATGAAGGAACTCCGACAGCGTATCGTAGCGTTTGTCCGGATCGATACTCAAAGCTTTCTCCAGTGCCCGGTCCATCCATACTGGAATATCCGGATTCCAACGCCGCGCCGAATGGTACTTGATCCGGGTAATATTCCCCTCCCCATAATTTTCCCCGTAAGGCAAGTGACCGGTGAGTAACTCGTAAGCTATGACCGCCAAGGAGAATTGATCGGAGCGCGAGGAACCCGCATAGCCAAGAAAGTATTCCGGTGCGGCATAGTGTTTGGTGCCAAGTAACTGAATACGCTCCAAGGGACTGCTGATTTCTTCGAGCCCAGCAATCTTGACCGAACCGAAATCAATCAATTTGACGATACCATCCTGGTCTATCATGATATTTTCTGGCTTCAAATCCTGATGCAGCATTTCCAGACGGTGGAAAGCCATCAGCCCTTTGGCAATCTGATCGACAAAGCCACGTGCTTGCTGGAAATCACGCTGTGGATGTTCATCCATCCACTGACGCAGGGTTTCCCCCTCGATGTATTCGCTGACCAAATACAGGCAGGAACGCCGCCGCTTGGGCTTGAAAACCCGCATCACGTGGGGACTTTGAATGCGGCTGCCAACCCATTCTTCATGGGAAAACAAGTCGATGTAAATGGGGTCATCCTCGAAATTAGGTGACGGCGTCTTGAGAACGACCTTGTCACCGCTCTCCTCGTCCACAGCCAGATAGATCTGCACCCGCTTGCTGGCACTGATCTCGCGGACGATACGGTAACCGTCCAACTTCATTCCTGCTTCCAATAATGGCGGAAAAGGCAACTCCGACAGTTTAAGCAAGACTTCCTGTTCGCTGGGGACTGGCAGCTGACGGAAATAGATGATTTGGCAAGTCAGATTATCAGGACTATCGGCGTTGGATGCTTGACGCACTAGCTCAAAGGCTGCTTGATTAAGATCTTCATGATCCTCGATAGCCTTGACAATTGCCTCGGCAGACACGTATTCGTGCACGCCATCAGTGGTAAAAATAAAGATGTCCTCCGGTTCCACGGCCAAGGAGCGGTAATCAATATCAAGGCGCAGATCAATACCCATGGCCCGGGATAGATACTGGTTTTCACCGCTTCCCCAACTATGATCTTGTGTCAGTTGTTCCAGCCGGCCGCCCCGGAAGCGATAAATGCGACTATCGCCAATATGGAAGATGTGGGCGGTACTGGACTTCACAATCAAGGCACTGAGTGTACTGGCAAGACTCCCAGGCTGGCTCCCTTGACCATAGAGCCAGCGATTGGTTGCCAACAAGACTTTTTCCACCGAACGTTTGACGCTCCAGGAATCGGGAGTGGCGTAGTAATCGTGGAGCAGGCTTTTCACGCAGCTTTCACTGGCGATTTTGCCATCCTCGCAGCCGCTGACGCCATCGGCAATCACTGCCACAATGCCTTTATAGGTTACTTCTGGCTCATCAGGAATCAAAACACCAAAAGAATCCTGATTCTCTTTTTTCTTGCCGGTTTCCGAGTGTTGTCCGATATCCAGTTCAAAGTGCGTCATAGGCTTACCAAAAAAATGGCGCGGGGCGTCGTTAAACCCCGCGCCCAATGGGGAGTGTGACAACCACTATTCAACTTCGATCATTTGCACCGTGCCATCGGGCAGGGTTTCCGCCATGTGGCCTTTAGGTTCGTCGAGAAATAGAGCAGCCACCATGCCTGCCAATGCCGCACAGGCAATTACCAGGAAGAAGGTGTGGGCATCCACGAAAGAGTAGATGGTCAAAAACACCACTGCCCCCACATTGCCATAGGCCCCCGTCAT
Organism: Methylothermaceae bacterium; assembly: GCA_026985035.1. Classification (GTDB taxonomy): domain Bacteria; phylum Pseudomonadota; class Gammaproteobacteria; order Methylococcales; family Methylothermaceae; genus Methylohalobius. Next base: position 4,775 of record JALSQY010000306.1, on the reverse strand, counting down.
TCCGGCGATCTGGCCAGTAAGGCGGCGTTTGATCAGCGGCACCATGGCGAACACCGCTCCTTCGGCAGCCTGGACGAAGAAGGAGCACATCATGGTGGCCGCGACGGCCAGCGCCAATGGCCAGCTGCTGTCGATGCGGCTCAGGGTCAGATAACCGATGCCGAGCCCCGTCAGCAGGATCAGCAGGGTCACCTTGCGACTGAACTTGTCACTGAACAGTCCGCCGCTGGGCCGGGCCACCAGGTTCATAAAGGCGAATCCCGAAGCCAGCATTCCTGCCATCACCTGGCTGAGACCGAAGGTGTCTTTGAAGAACAGGGGCAACATGGAAACCACCGCAAGTTCCGAGCCGAAGGAGATGAAATAGGCTAGATTGAGAATCGCCACCTGCTTGAATTTATAGCGATCGAATTCCGCCACCGGCTCCTTAAATACATGGTGATTGACTTTGATGGCATGATAGACCTGATAGGCATAGAGCAGGCTCAGGCCGATATAGAGCACACTCGCCAGGGCGGCGGTGAACAGCCCCAGATTGGTGAGCTTCCAGGTCAGCAGCGCCAGGGCCAGGTACAACGGCAGGTTCATGAACAAGTAGAAGAAGAAGTCGCCCACCGAGCTGACTTCCATCGCTCCGGTCTTTTTGGGCTTGAAGTAGGTGGAACCCTTGGGGGTGTCGGAAACCGAGAAGAAATAGACAAAGGAATAGACCAGGGCGATGGCGCCGGTGGTGGCAATGGCGTAGCGCCAACCATCCTCACCACCATAGAGCAACGCCAGCGAAGGCAAGGTCATGGCGGCAGCGGCGGAGCCGAAGTTGCCCCAGCCCCCGTAGATGCCTTCTGCCAGCCCTACCTCGCGGGCCGGGAACCACTCGCTGATCATGCGGATGCCGATGACGAAACCGGCGCCCACGAAGCCCAGCAGAAAGCGGGTCAGCGCCAGCTGTTCGTAGCTTTGGGCAAAGGCGAAGGCGAAGCAGAAAAAGCTGGAGAGGAACAACAGGCCGGAGTAGACCCGTTTGGGACCGAAGTGGTCCACCAACATGCCGATGATGATCCGCGCCGGGATGGTCATGGCGACGTTGAGGATCAGCAGGGCCTTGACCTGCTGCGGCGTCAGGCCGAAGACCTCGCGGATGGAAGAGAGTAACGGCGCATGATTGAACCAGACGAAAAAGCTGATGAAAAACGCCAGCCAAGTCAGATGTAAAATACGTATCCTTCCCTTGAAGGAAAAAAAGGTAAAACGTCTACTCATAATTGGGCTCCACTATGGTTGATGTCAGCTGTTTAAAACATAAGCACAACCTATGCCAACTATGGGCGCAATACTATAAACGGTATAAAGCTTATCTATCACCACACGCACTGTGCTGGTGCATTAGAGCGAAATGCTAGATGGCAATCCGCACAACAGGCGTGCATAGGGTAAAAACTCAAAGCGAGAGGCTTGCGGGCACCTCACTACCAAAGAAGTGCTACGCCCGGATATTTCACCAGCCGGCTTTGGGGCCTCTGGATAAATAACTGATGTATAAACATAAATCACGGTGATTCATGACAAAAGGCAAGAGCCATTTTGTCCCCGGCCCCAATCCTATCCCGGCCCTGGCTGGTCCAGTCACGGCTGGGCTTGAATTTCCCTCAAGCCGAAAGCCTGGCTTTCGGCTTTCGGTCCAATCCGGCATCCGGCGCCCAGTCGCACCTGTCCTGCGCCATCATCCGGGATACTGATGAAATATCCGGGAAGAAAACGGGAGCAAAAGTTCCATCAAGGCATGCAAATGCTTCCCTCGGCAACGACCACCGCCTCACCGCCAATACGCAGATTCAGGCGATCTCGTCCCTTGTGATCCATCTCCAAATTGAGCAAGCTGCGGCGGCTGCCTTCAGCGCCGCGCTCCACAGTGAACACATAAGTGCCTTTGCGGATATGAGTGTGGGAGCACAAGTAACCACAAAAAGCTGGCATTGCCGCTCCCACGGGCGGATCTTCCTTGGGACCAATTTCAGGACCCACCAGACGGGCGTGGAAATCCACCTCCGGACGGTGGGTACGGGTGCTGAAAAGCAGGATTTCCTGGGCAGCGGTAGCAGGTGCAGTGGACTGAGCCCAGGTTTTGAAATCAAATCGGGCCCGGCGGACTGCCTCGCTATCCTTGAGTGGTATCACTAGAAACGGCCGCCCGGTAGAAGCAATTCGGGGAGTAAAGCGCTTGCTTTCAATCTCCCTGGTCTCCAAACCCAGTATTTGCGCAAGCTCTTCAGCCGGAGGGGCGAACAGATCAACGACAGGTTCTACTGTCATGGCGAAAGTCACTAACTTCAGCCGCCCTCCTTCCTGAAAGAAAAAGATGGGCAATACCCCACGGCGGGTAGCTATTGTTAGATTATCATTACCCACGGCGGCGGCATCAATGTGATTCAGGACGTAGCCAGCAGCCACCAGAGTTTGAGCAGCGAAATTCATTTCTCTTCGGGGGTTAAATATCCGCGCCCGCCAAGTAGCATCCTCACCCCCAGGTTTAAGAAAAATAGTCTGAGGTAAATTGAGCTCTCCAGCCAATTGCAGCATTTGCCGGTCACTCAAACCCTCGGCTTGAGGGAACACACCGATTTGAGCACCACTGAACGGCTGCTGGGTAAACGCATCGGCAATATAATAAGGATAATTATTCATGAATTGTCTCTTTCACTGGACTTTGAATGAGAACTCTGCCATTTTCTGTGCGTACCGGATAGCTGGGCACTATTACCGATTCGTCTTCAATGCAGCGGCCGGTCTCGAGACTAAAGTGCTGTTTGTAGACGGGTGAGGCAACGACCGGCTCCCCCTGAATATCGCCAGTGATCCCCCGTGACAGCACATTGGCATGACTGAAGGGATCATAGTTGCCGATGGCAAACACCCGGTCCAGCTTGGGAATATAAAAAATAGCGATTTGCCGCCCTTCCACCAGAGCGCAAATGCCGGCATCGGGCTCCAGGTCATCGACGCCACAGATATCTATCCAGGTTTCGGTTTGTGATTCAATGGTCTCAGTCATATCGGTCCTTTGATCGGGTTTTTCACCGCAGAGACGCGGAGAACGCAGAGAAAAACTTAATTTTAAACTCTAGCGCCCTCTGCGTCTCTGCGGTAAGTCAAACTCAAGAAGCCTCTTCCAGCTCGATGGGAATACCCTTGAGCTGACGTTTTTCCTCCAGCGTCGCCGGGCGGATCTGGCCCCGCTCTTCAATGAAGACGATATTCTCATCACTTTTGTCGGCATTGACAAAGAAACGGAAGCGCTTCTTCATGATCTCCTCGTTCTCCAGGGTTTTCTTCCATTCGCACTCGTAGGTTTCGACCAAGTGCTCAATTTGACGCTCCAATTCCTCGCAGAGGCCGAGCTTGTCATCGACGATTACTTCGCGCAGATAGTCGAGCCCGCCCTCGAGATTCTCCAGCCAGGTGGCCGTGCGCTGCAAGCGGTCGGCAGTGCGGATGTAAAAAGCCATGAAGCGGTCGATGTATTTGACCAGAGTCTCGTCATCCAGATCGGTGGCGAACAGATCGGCGTGACGAGGCTTCATGCCACCGTTGCCGCACAGGTACAAATTCCAGCCATTTTCGGTGGCGATGACACCGATGTCTTTGCACTGGGCTTCGGCGCATTCACGGGTGCAACCGGAAACGGCCATTTTGATTTTATGGGGCGCGCGGATGCCTTTGTAGCGATTTTCCAGAAAGATCGCCATGCCGACACTGTCCTGGACGCCATAGCGGCACCAGGTGGATCCGACACAGGACTTGACCGTTCGGACCGCCTTGGCATAGGCGTGACCACTCTCGAAACCGGCGGCAATGAGATCCTGCCAGATATGGGGCAGCTGTTCCAAACGCGCACCGAACAGATCGATGCGCTGGCCACCGGTGATCTTGGTGTAGAGGTTATATTTCTTCGCCACTTCACCGAGGACTATGAGTTGTTGAGGGGTGATCTCGCCGCCCGGCACCCGGGGCACGACTGAATAGGTGCCGTCCTTCTGCAAGTTGGCCAGGCGGTAGTCGTTGGTGTCCTGAAGCTTGAAGTACTTGTCCGACAGGACGTAGTCATTCCAGTAGGAAGCCAGGATCGAGCCCACCGCCGGCTTGCAAATATCACACCCCAATCCCTTGCCGTGTTTCTCCAGCAGCTCGTCGAAGGTGCGAATCTGTTCCACCCGGATCAGGTGATACAGTTCTTGACGGCTATAGGGGAAGTGTTCGCAGATATCCTTCTTGACTTCCAACCCACGTTTTTCCAGTTCGCTGTCCACCACCGATTTGAGCAACGCGGCACACCCGCCACAGCCGGTGGAGGCTTTGGTTTCTGCCTTGATATCGGCCAGGGCCACCATGCCATTGTCGATGCAAGCGACAATTTGGCCTTTGGTCACATTATGACAGGAGCAGATGGTAGCACTCTCCGGCAGGGCATCAGGACCAAGACCGGTTGCGGCGCCCTCGGTGCTTGGCAAAATAAGGGAATCGGGGGTGGCGGGCAGCTCAATGCCATTGAGGTAATATTGCAGCAGGGTATCGTAGGCACTACTGTCCCCCACCAACACAGCTCCCAACAGATGCTTGCCATCCTCGCTGACGACGAGGCGCTTGTAAACTTCGTCATGCTCGTTTTTATAAACATAACTTTGTGCCCCCTGGCTGTTGGCGTGAGAATCGCCTATGGTACCTACTTCCACACCCATGAGTTTGAGCTTGGTGCTCATATCGGCGCCAGTAAAGCGAGA
>JALSQY010000305.1 GCA_026985035.1 Methylothermaceae bacterium | reverse complement strand
GGGGGGCTGGTAGAAATCCTTGGGATTCCAATAACGCTGGATGGGAATGGGTTGCCAGTGTTTCCCGTACTTGCCTTTACCGGGGTGGTCCTGGAGGTAGCGTTCTTTTAGATTCTCGAAGGAAGCCAGTTTGGCTTGGCTTGAGGTAACAAAACATAGGGCAAAAAGCAGGGTTAGAGACCAGATCACCGGCTTCATGACAACCTCCTCCCAAGAATCGTTATTATGGGGCAATCCTAGCATTGGCCAGTCATCTAAATCCAGGCATGAATGAAATCCACGGTAATAGAGTGAGAAATCCACAGATGCGTCAATGGATTACGATGGCGAAGATTGACGGAGTTTTTGGTCGGATTGACATTGACGGCCTTTGATTCGACATTAATAAAGACCGGAGCACCTTTGTCCGCATAAAATGCATTATCAACCCGGCAATGAGATTGCCAGGTTAATTGTGGCGCAGGGACGTGCCACCATCGGCGATAGCCGATGGACAAAGGCGCGCAATCAACCGGCCAGGACGGCCTGTTTGATTGCCGGGTTAATAATGAGCAAGATCACGGAAGCAAACAACATGGAACAAGAAATAGAAGAATGGCTTAAATTAATCAGCACTTGGGTCTGGGGGCCTCCTACCTTGGCCGCATTGCTCGGGGTTGGAATTTATTTGACCGTGGGTCTGTATTTCATGCCCTGGCGCCGGTTGGGTATGGCTTTCCTGTTATTGTGGCGCGGACGCCACGGCAAGGGGGCGGGGGATATCACCCCCTTTCAGGCGTTGATGACGGCACTGTCGGCAACCATCGGCACCGGCAATATTGCTGGTGTGGCTACGGCTATTGCGCTGGGCGGGCCGGGGGCGGTGTTGTGGATGTGGCTGACGGCGTTATTCGGAATGGCCACCAAATATGCCGAGGCGGTGCTTGCGGTGCACTACCGGGAAGTGGATGAGCTGGGAAATCATGTGGGCGGCCCCATGTATTATATCCGCAATGGCTTGGGATACGGATGGCGTTGGCTGGGCGGGCTCTTTGCCCTGTTTGGCATGATTGCCGCCTTTGGCATCGGCAATATGGTCCAGGCCAATTCCGTGGCCGATGCCGTGGCATCGGTTTGGCATGTGCCTGAGCGCTGGACCGGCGTGGTTTTGATGGGGTTGACCGGAGCGGTGATATTGGGGGGCATCCGGCGCATTGCCGAAGTGGCCTCCAAATTGGTGCCGCTGATGGCATTGGCCTATTTCGGCGCGGCGTGCGTGATTCTAGGCCTCAATTATGAAAAATTGCCAGCGGCCTTACGCTTGATTGTCACTCACACGTTTGAACAATCCGCGGTGACAGGCGGCATCGCCGGCGGGGCGGTGTGGGCGGCCATTCGTTACGGGGTGGCGCGGGGCATATTCTCCAACGAGGCCGGGCTGGGCAGTGCCCCCATCGCCCATGCCGCCGCCCAGACCCAAGATCCGGTCAGGCAAGGGTTGGTGGCGATGTTGGGCACCTTTATCGATACATTGATTGTCTGCTCCCTGACCGCGCTGGTAATCATTATGAGCGGCATTTGGGACGATGGGGCCAACGGGGCCGAGCTTTCGACATTGGCTTTCGAGGTCGGCTTGCCAGGTTATGGCGCTTATATTGTCAGCGGCGGTTTGGTCGTTTTCGCCTTTACCACCATTTTGGGCTGGAGCTATTACGGCGAGCGGTGCGCCGAGTATTTGTTAGGGGTTCGCGTGATTTTCCCCTACCGGCTTTTATGGTTATTGGCCATTCCTTTGGGGGCCCTGGGAAAATTGAACCAGGTTTGGCTGCTGGCCGATGTGATGAACGGGCTCATGGCGCTGCCCAATCTGATGGCTTTACTGCTGCTGAGCCCGGTGGTATTCCGTTTAACGCGGGGTTATTTTAAAAATTGAGACATCACGTTATCACCGTCGGGCCGGGCCGGCCGCTACGGGTTTTTACTTCGCTCAACGATTCTGCCAGCTTGATTAATTCCGCTAATGCTTCTTGAGTGTCCAGGTCGTGTTTATCGGGGTCCGGTTCGAAGCGTTCGATATAGATTCTCAACGTGGCGCCTTCGGTGCCTGTTCCCGATAGACGAAACACCAGCCGCGCTTCGGGTTCGAAGCCGATTCGTA
>JALSQY010000304.1 GCA_026985035.1 Methylothermaceae bacterium | reverse complement strand
CGAAAGTTTTTTTCCATATCTTCCCGCAGGTGTTGAAGCCCGGCGGGCATGGAGTTCACCAATCGTTGCGCCAGATCGTCCAGATTTTTGGGATCAAACATGCTTTTGCTCAAAAAATTGAAGGGATCTGTGATTATTAACCCGGCAATCAAGCGGGTCGTCCTGACCCGTTGATTGCGCCCCCTTGTCCATCGGCGTATTGCGCGGAATCTCTTGACGGACAAGGCTGGCATCGGCTACCACCGATGGTGGCGCATCCTTGCGCCACGATTAACCCGGTAATCTTTATTGCCAAATTAATAGCATAGATGATTTGAAGCCACTACGTCTATGAAGTTACGGGGGTTCATTAGATTGAAGTCAAGCCAAGCGCTTGGATCCATTGTATTTTGCCCTGTTTTGGTGCATAGTCTGCAATGTTTTTATTCATTTCGTTTATTTGAGTAAGGAGCGAGCTGATGAAATTGATCACCGCAATTATCAAACCCTTCAAGTTGGACGATGTTCGCGAGGCTTTGTCCGATATTGGCATCGCAGGAATGACAGTCACTGAAGTAAAGGGTTACGGACGGCAAAAAGGACACACGGAATTGTACCGTGGCGCGGAATATGTGGTGGATTTTCTGCCCAAAGTCAAGGTTGAGGTTGCGGTGGCGGAAGGCTTTGTCGAGCGCGTGGTGGAGGCAATTGTCAAATCAGCGCGCACCGGCAAGATTGGTGATGGCAAGGTGTTTGTTTCTCCTCTGGAACAGGTGGTGCGCATTCGAACCGGTGAATCCGGCATGGATGCTCTTTGAGTCGAAGGTTTCAATCATGAAAAAAACTTATAAAAAATGGTTGATTGCAAGCACTGCTGTTCTGCCGGTGCCGGTCTGGGGGGAAGACCGGTTCAATGGAGCGGACACTGCCTGGATTCTAGCTTCCACAGCGTTGGTCTTGTTTATGACGTTACCGGGGTTGGCGCTGTTTTATGGCGGATTGGTGCGGGTTAAAAATGTTTTGTCGGTACTGATGCAATGCTTTGTCATTGCAGGTGCCGTTTCTTTGTTGTGGCTGGCGCTGGGTTATAGCTTGGCTTTTACCCATGGCGGTGAACTGAATCCTCTAATTGGCGGCTTTTCCAAAGTGTTTGCCAAGGGTATAGGGCCTGACAGTTTGAGTGGCAGTCTGCCCGAATCGGTATTTCTCATGTTTCAGATGACTTTTGCCATTATTACCCCGGCTCTGATTGTAGGTGGCTTTGCGGAACGAATGCGTTTTTCCGCCATGCTTTGTTTCAGCGCCTTGTGGTTGCTGTTGGTGTATGTGCCCATTTGTCATTGGGTCTGGGGTGGCGGTTGGCTATCTGATTTAGGAGTGATGGACTTTGCCGGCGGCATTGTTGTGCACATTACTTGCGGTGTGGCGGCGTTGGTTGCGGCAGTGGTTTTGGGGGTTCGCAGGGGGTTCCCTGACGTTCCCATGCCACCGCACAATATGACCATGACGGTTTCGGGCGCCGGCATGCTCTGGGTCGGTTGGTACGGCTTCAATGGCGGCAGTGCCTTGGCCGCCGATGGCGCTGCGGGCATGGCCATTTTAGCAACCCATCTTGCAGCCTCTGCGGGGGCTTTAACCTGGATGTTCATCGAGTGGATACGGTTTGGCAAGCCGAGTGTCCTCGGGGTTGTGACCGGGATGGTGGCGGGACTGGGGACGATTACGCCGGCATCGGGTTATGTCGGGCCGGTGGGAGGAATGGTTTTGGGAGTGCTCGGGGGCGGTATTTGTTTTACCGCCACGCAAGTCATCAAGCGGGTACTGAAAATCGACGATTCGCTGGATGTTTTTCCGGTGCATGGCATTGGCGGCATCCTCGGTTCCCTGATGACCGGAGTCTTGGCTGCAAAATCATTGGGAGGACTGGGATTGGCGGCAGGGGTGACTGTCAGTCACCAAGTGGGCGTGCAAGCGGTAGCGGTAATATCCGCAGTAGCTTGGTGTGCTATGGTTTCCTTTCTTTTATTGAAATCGCTTGATGCCGTTTTGGGATTGCGGGTTTCCCGTGACGAAGAAACAGAAGGTCTGGATATCGTGTTGCACGAGGAAAAAGGCTACCACTGGTAATAGTAGACAGTTCCCCCTCCAGTCATGGAGGGAGGAACTCAAGCTACTTTATCGGTAACCGGAGGTTTGGGCGTCAAATGTTCCCGGCAAATAAGTTCTGTTTCTTCGTTGTGAAGCGATTCTCCGGTCAGCTGGCAGGAGAAGCCTTTTTCTTCCTGTTTTAATCTGAGGCAGGTTTTACATACGCCAAAAGATTTACAACCTTGGGCTTCTTGCATCGAGTTGAGCAATTGGTGCAAGCTATCAATGAGTTGCCCATGTTGCTGTTGTGGCAGTTGCTCCAAGCCTCTGATTAAAACCCTGGGAGGCAGAGAGTCTTGCAATAAGTCTCTTCCCTTTTTAGTTAACTTTAAATGTACGACTCGCCGGTCTTTCCTGTCAATTTTTTTGCTTAGGTAGCCTTTGCTTTCCAATACGCTCAGGGTTTGCGAGACAGTGCCTTTGGTGAGCCCCAGATACTCGGTGATGGCGGCGGGAGTATCGCTATAGCGGTTGCAGACACTCAAATAGTGCAACATTTCCAACTGCACAGGTTGTAGCTTGGGCTTGGTCTTTCTGGCTTCCGCCCGGATCAGGTTCCCAAGTCGCGCAAGATAATGATAGGTTTTGTGGGTGGTCATGATTTATATAACCTATTGATATTATAGAAAGATCTTGGCATTGTCATGTTTTGAAATGAACAGGTTGTCAGAGCAAAGAGCATAACGGCGATGGTTCTTGGGTGGGCCTGGCCGCCTGTTTGAATTGCCAAATCAGAAAATTTGATCATTAGGATATTGACAAGAGATTAAGGATTTGATGACCTGTACTTGCTTTAACAAAAAGAAGGAGGAGTCCATGAGGCAGCGTAAACTATTGATTAGCATAACATTGTTTTCTGTAATTGCAGTTTGTCAATTTCCTGTTATGGCCGCCGACGCTGAAGCAGGCAAACAAATCAGCCAGTCCAAAGGTTGTGTGGGGTGTCATGGTGCCAATGGCATCAGTGCCGAGGGCACTTCCTATCCTAACCTGGCTGGCCAGAAAGAAGCCTATATCGTTAAAGCATTAAATGCTTACAAAGATAAATCCCGTACCGCTCAACTAATGAACGGTATGGCCGCGGGCCTCAGCGATGAAGACATCGCTAATCTGGCAGCCTACTATTCTAGTTTGAAACCCTGTCCCTGAAACAAACCTGAATGGGCAGGTGGTCGCCTGCCCATCCTTTGCCTTTATTTCTCCAGTCGCCCGACGTTTTCCAGAAAGAAATCAGGGGCTGCAAAAGCCGCGCGGTGGGTGTGTTCGTTATAGTAGCGGGTAGAGAAAGGCTTATGGCGCGCATCTTCGGCCCTGAACTTGCCGAGGCCGTCCTTGCACGCCAATGTCCCGCTCCACCAGCCGGAGGGATAGACGGGTTGGGGAAAAAACAAGGTGTGAAGTTGTTCGAACCCCGCTGCTTTCATGGCCTTGCGCATGGGATGAAGGATATGGGGGTGGAAGAGGGGGGATTCGCTTTGCTGAATGAGCAACCCTTGAGGCCGCAGGCAATGCAAACAATTGCGGTAAAATCCTTCCGTGAATAAACCTTCCCCGGGTCCCAATGGGTCGGTGCTGTCCACGATAATGACGTCAACACAATTGTCCGGGGCATTTTCAACCCAACGGATACCATCTTCGAACTTCAATTGCGCCCGCGGGTCGTCATTGGCTTGGCAGAGTTCCGGGAAGTATTGCTCGGAAAGCCGGGTGACTCGCTGGTCAATTTCAATTTGAATGGCCGATTCTACCTCTTTGTGTTTCAGGACCTCTTGCAGGCTGCCGCAATCGCCGCCGCCGATGATCCATACCTCTCTGGGATGGGGGTGAGAGTAGAGGACAGGATGGGTCATCATCTCGTGATAAAGGAAGTTATCCCGGCTAGACAGCATGATGAAGCCATCAATCACCATCAAATTGCCGAAACCTGTTGTTTCATAGATCTCGATTTTCTGGAATGGGGTCTGCTCTTCATGCAGTTTGCGTTTGACCTTAAGGGAGAAAGCGCAGTGGTTGTCTTCGTCGATTTCCGTGAACCATTCCTGGGTATTTTTCATGGTTTTTTTAATCTCCTGAAGTTGAAAGGTTGTGGCAAGGAAGTTTCCTATATCGGTTGTGGGAGTGCAAACCCGGTCAAAAAATAGAGGACATAAGGAGGGTGGTGGTAAATGGCGTTCCTTGTTTCTCTATCAGCTAATTCTGAATTACCGGCGGGTAGGGTAATATGGAGGGCGAAAACCATTTCCCATCGGATAATAAAGCAACCCTAAATGGACCACGATTCCCGCAAGATCCCCTCGCCCCTGGCAATGAAAGCAATCAGCGATGACATTGCACAAAAATACGCACCGAAACATGCTTCCAGTATCACAGAGATAGTGATTCTACCGGTGGACCCTTACCATTTGCATGCCTACTGGGCGCTGGACGGTGAAAAAATGTCCTTGCTGGATGATGGCAAGGCCGGGGAATTGATTCTCAGAGTGCATTGGTTGCCAGAAGCCGAAAGGGAAGCCGCTTCGTCAAAATTGTGGTTTGATATTCCGGTGGCACCGTTTCCAAAACGTAAACAAGTCACTGTGCCGGTGGATGCCACCTGGTATGTGGCGGAAATCGGGTTGCGGGATGCGCATCATCAATTTACGCCTTTTGCCTGTTCCAATATCATTCACGTCCCGCAGGCACGCATGGCGGTAACGTCCGTCCAAGAAACAGCCAAAGAGAGGATAATACGTCATAGAGTGGGTCCTGCCCGGCCGTCCACGGAAGCAATCTACGATGAGTCCCTCATCGACGCGCAAATCAAACGGACACTAGCGGAGAAAAATTTACACAAAATCCGGGCCTTGCTGCCGGTGCCGCCAAGTATAACCAAGCAAAGTAAAATTTATGACGAAATGAAAATAGATGCCGCCATCCAGGCGGTATTGCGCCAGAGAGGCATCAACGTTAGCTTGGAAGCTTCCACAAAATCTGTGACAGACCGAAAGGAAAAATCCCCTTCGGGCCTGGGAATGAATTCTTCCCGCCCATGAACAAGGGATTGCTTTGCCTGGTGCTCCATGCCCATTTGCCTTATGTCTGCCATCCGGAAGCGGGTGATTTCCTCGAGGAAAGGTGGCTGTTCGAGGCGATGACTGAATGCTATCTGCCTCTGCTTCAGGTATTCGACCGCCTCCAGGAAGACCGTATCCCATTCCGTTTGAGCCTTTCCTTGTCACCGACCTTGATGACCATGTTGGCGGATGAATTCCTGCAGGGCAAATATGTCGCCCATGTGCAAGGCCTCATCGGCCTGGCGGAAAAGGAAGTCGTCAGAACCAAGGCAGACCCGGCCATGCACAAACTAGCCCGGTTTTACCGGCGTTTTTTGGCAGAAACTCTCCAGGTCTATCAAGAGCGCTACCAGGGCGATCTGCTTTCCGCCTTCAAGAAACACCAGCAAGCGGGCAATCTCGAATTGCTCACCACGGCGGCGACCCACGGATTTTTGCCCTTGCTCAGCATTAGTGAAACCGCGGTGCGCAATCAAGTTCGAATCGGCCTGCAAACCTTTGAATCGTATTTTGGGAGGCCGCCCCAAGGTTTCTGGTTGCCGGAATGCGGCTATTATCCCGGGCTGGAATCGGTGTTGCAGGAAGCTGGCATCGGCTATTTTTTTGTCGATACCCATGGCATTCTGCACGCCAGCCAGAGGCCTCGCCATGGGATTTACGAGCCTTTGGATTGCGGTAACGGGGTGATGGCCTTTGGCCGGGACCGTGAATCTTCGCGGCAGGTCTGGAGCGCGCAGGAAGGTTATCCCGGCGATTTTGATTACCGGGAATATTATCGGGACATCGGTTTTGATCTCGATCTGGCTTATCTGGCCCCTTATTTGCCGGAAGGGAAAATCCGCGTCAATACCGGCATCAAATATTATCGGGTGACGGGCGGAGATCAACAGAAAGCAATCTATGAGCCGCAAAAAGCCAGAGAAAAAGCCCGCCTCCACGCCATGGATTTCCTGCAAAAACGCCAGCGGCAAATCGAAAAATTGTCCAGGGCCATGGCAATCCCGCCCGTCGTCGTTGCGCCCTACGATGCCGAGCTGTTCGGGCATTGGTGGTTTGAAGGCCCTGTCTGGCTCGAAGCGGTATTGAGACAGGCGGCTGGCGATCCTGGCGGCCTCCAGTTGGGTGCCTGCAGCGACTATTTGAAGGTTTTTCCCGACCATCCGGTTGCCACCCCTTCTGCTTCCAGTTGGGGCGATCAAGGGTATTCCAGCTTTTGGATCAATGACACCAATGATTGGATTTACCCGTTGCTGCACAAGGCCGAATCAGAACTGGAAGCTGCCGCTTGCCAATGGCGGGACAAGCAGCTGCATGCGTGGCTCGAAAGAGCGCTTAACCAGGCGGCCCGTTCACTTTTACTTGCTCAAGGTTCGGACTGGCCGTTTATAATGCAATCGGGAACCACTGTTGATTATGCCTATAAGCGAATTACCGACCATTTGGCAAGATTTAATTACCTCATGGATGCCATCAAGAACCATCGTATAGACGAACGCTATCTGTTGGCGCTGGAAACCATGGATGCTATTTTTCCCGGTTTGGATTTCCGCGACTACTGCCCCTAGCTTTATTATCCTCCTAACCTTGAAGCACTAGATATGGTAAAAAAACGTTCTGACAAAAACACCTCCTCCAAACGGCCTGCCAAAAAGAAAACCACCGCGCCCAAAAAAACCGTTGCGCCAAGGCGAAAGCCGGAAGCATCCGGCAAAGGAACAGAGCTCTTGATTCCTCCTCAAACAGCCGAAGAAGAAAAAACAGCAGGGTCCGGGGAAGAAAAAGAGGCGGTCAAGCCAAAAGAAGCACCGGCCGCCGCAGAACAAAAGCCGGCCGGGGAAATGCCACCTGCTCCGCAGGCAGAACTTGCCGCTCAAAAAGAAGAAAAACCAGAATATCCAGAACCGGAAACTCCCCTGGCCCCCACGCCGGAGCCGGTGGAAACCGCCGAATCAGTCGCTCCCCCGATTCCCGAGGAACCGCCTGCGGAAGAAGCACAGCCGCCACAACCCGAGTATCATGAACAGCCCCCGGGACCGCAATATCCGCCCATGTATATCGTGCAAATCACGCCGGAATTGGCGCCTCTGGCAAAAGTGGGCGGGTTGGCCGACGTGGTCATGGGACTCAGCCGGGAGCTGGAACTGCGCGGCAATCACGTGGAAATCATTCTGCCCAAATACGATTGCATGCGTTATGACCACATCTGGGAGCTTTACATCACCATGGAAGACCTCTGGGTGCCGTGGTACGACGGGCATATCCATTGCACCGTTTGGTTCGGGTTTGTCCATGGCCGTAAATGTTTTTTTATCGAACCCCATTCCCAGGACAATTTTTTCAACCGGGGCTCAATCTATGGTTTTGACGACGATATCCTGCGCTTCGCTTTTTTCTCCCGGGCGGCCATGGAATTTTTGTACAAAGCTGGCAAACACCCGGACATCATTCACTGCCACGACTGGCAAACCGCGCTGGTGCCGGTATTTCTCTACGAAATCTATCAACACTTGGGGATGACCCACCCCAGGGTCTGCTTCACGATCCATAATTTCAAGCATCAAGGCATCACCGGGGATTTCCTGTTGACCGCCACGGGCCTGCACCGGCCCGAGTATTATTTTCACCCGGACCGGCTGCTCGACAACAATATCCCCCATGCCCTCAATATCATGAAGGGCGGCATTGTCTATTCCAATTTCGTTACCACCGTTTCCCCCCGTTATGCTGGAGAAACCATGCACGGCGGCCAGGGGTTTGGATTGGAGCCGACGCTGCAAACGCATCAGCACAAATATGGCGGAATTGTAAACGGCATCGATTACGATGTCTGGAATCCGGAAATCGATACCCATATCCCCGTCCACTACAATGTGGACGATATTGACAAGAAGTATGACAACAAACGGGCATTGCGACACCGGCTGCTGCTGGCGGACAACGAAAAGCCGATTATTGCCTTCATCGGCCGACTGGACCCGCAAAAGGGGCTCGACCTGGTCCGCCACGCCTTGTTTTATGCCTTGAACAACAACGCCCAGTTTGTATTGCTCGGTTCCAGCCCGGATATGGAAATCAACAATTATTTCTGGGAGCTCAAGCGCCACCTCAACGATTCTCCCGACTGCCATCTGGAAATCGGTTTTGACGAGGATCTGGCCCACTTGATCTATGCCGGGGCGGATATGATTGTGGTGCCCAGTTTGTTCGAACCTTGCGGGCTGACCCAGCTTATCGCCATGCGTTACGGCACCATTCCCATCGTCCGCGCTGTGGGCGGCCTGGCCGATACCGTTTTCGACAAGGATTACGCCCACGACAAACCCCTGCACGAACGTAATGGTTATGTGTTCAACGACTATGACTACGGCGGTATCGAGTCCGCCTTGTCCCGCGCCATCGCCTGTTATTATCAGTATCCGGAGCACTTCCGCGATCTGATCCGCAACGCCATGCGATATGACTACTCCTGGAAAAATCCCGGGCAGCACTACCTCAATATCTACGAATATATTCGTGATAAGTAATCTACACGCTTGCCCGTTTCTGGTGACTTAAAGAAAGCCGCCACACCTCGGCTACATACAATTCAAAGGTAAGGTAATCCATGAGAATCTATAACTTGTTTCCGTTGCTGGCCGGTGAATTCAAACGCTGGGACCTGCATATTGAGCGTGCCGCCGCCATGAACTTCGACTGGATTTTCGTCAATCCCATACAAAAACCCGGCCGTTCCGGCAGTCTCTACTCCATTGCCGATTATTTCGCCGTCCATCCCAGGCTGGTCAACAAGCGTTCCCGCAAAAAGGCGGAAACCCAAATCAAAGAGGTCATTCAAAAGGCGGAAAAGAAACACGGCGTGCGATTCATGATCGACCTGGTCATCAATCACTGTGCCATTGATTCAGACCTGGTGAAAAAACACCCCAAATGGTTCGCCCGGGATAGCAGCGGTAATATCGAGCACCCCTACTGCCTGGAAGACGGCAAAAAAGTCGTGTGGTACGATCTTGCCCGCTTCGACCACCAACACACTGCCGAACCGGAAGCACTCTATCGCTATTTCCTCAAGATTGTGGAGCATTATATCGGCTTGGGATTCAAGGGGTTTCGGTGCGATGCCGCTTACCAGATACCAAAAGATTGGTGGCAGCGGTTGATTCACGATATCAAGGGCAAATATCCCGGCACGGTTTTCGCCGCCGAGACTCTGGGGTGCACCGCCGATCAAACCAAGGAAACCGCCCAAGCGGGGTTCGACTATATTTTCAACAGCTCCAAGTGGTGGGACTACAGTAGCCCCTGGCTGATCGAGCAATACCAACTTATTCGGGAATTCGTGCCCTCCATCAGTTTTCCGGAAAGCCACGACACTCCAAGGTTATTTCGGGAAGCCGGCCATAATGCCGACGTTTTAAAACAGCGTTACGCCTTTTCAGCATTGTTTTCCGCGGGCGTGATGATGCCCATGGGTTATGAGTTCGGGTTTGAAAAACCTTTGCACGTAGCCAAGACCACGCCGGAAGATTGGGAAACCACGGAGGTTGACTTGACCGGCTTCATTGGCCAAATCAATCGCATCAAAGCCGCCCACAAGGTTTTCCAGGAAGACGGCCCCCTCAATGTCCTCAGCCACGACCACAGCCCTATCTTGTTTTTTTGGAAAGCCTCCAATTGCAGCCGGGAAGAAGCCCTGATCATTCTCAACAAAGATCCCTGGAACAAACAAGTCTTCCAGGCGGACAACCTCTACGATTACGTCCAATCCAAGGAGCCCTTGCAGGACCTTTCCCTGGAATACCCTCTCGATTTCATCCCCACTCCTTATCATTTTGAAATGAGTCCGGGATCGGTGCGGGTGATGGTGACGAGCAGGAATTAAAAATAGCATCAAATAAGGTGGCACTACTAAAATCTTGAGCGTCATGAGCTATGACGAGTGGAAAAAGCAAGA
>JALSQY010000303.1 GCA_026985035.1 Methylothermaceae bacterium | reverse complement strand
CCCCTATTCCGGAAAGAATTTGCATAACAACCTGAATTTATACTAAAATTCTATTTTTCACCAGGTTTGTAGTCCCAGAATCGCAATTTATAATTTGGATGAATGACAATTTTACACTATAAAAATAAAGTATTGACAACTCTCAGCTCAAATGCTAATGTAGTCACAGAATTAAGGGGACTACCGATGCATTTGAGTTACAGTTCCTCCACCTACAAGGGCAAAACGTACAGGTCATACGCCATCGCCGAGTCCTACCGCGAGGGCAAGAAGGTCAAGAAGCGCACCATCTGGCCCATCGGCAAGCTGACCGAGGAGCAGGCCGAGCAGATCCGCTTGATCTGCAAGGTCGCCGGCGGCAAGGGCGCGGTGCTGACCCAGCTCAAAGACATTGTAGTCAAAGAAAGCAAGGCCTACCTGGATATCGCCCTGGTAAACGAGCTGTGGAACCACTGGCAGCTTGACGAGGCATTCCGCCATGGCCTTTCAGACAGTCCGCTGTCTACACCGCTGGTGGCCAGGATACTGACCATCAACCGGTGCACCGCACCGTGTTCGCATTACTCGATTCCCCGGTGGGTGGAAAAAAGTGCCCTGGCGGGGGTGCTGGCAGCAGATCTCAGCCACTTGAATGACGACAAGATCTATTACGAGCTGGACAAGATCTGTGACAACCAGGCATCCGTTGAAAACCACATTTTCCAGCAGACCCATCGGAGAAATGCGGACGCATACCGCTACATCGACTATGATCTCACCACCTCCTATTTTGTGGGCTACAAGTGCAGACTGTCGGCCTTCGGCAAAGGCAAGGCCGAATGCCGGGGGCGGCGCCAGGTGCTCTTGGGGGTGCTGATCAACGATGAAGGCTACCCCTTCAAATGGGACGTCTATGCCGGCAACACCGCCGAGGTCAGCACCCTGGAGCATAATATCAGGGCCTGCCAAAGGCGCTTCAAGCTCACGGGCAGCAATGTCACCCTGGTCTTCGACCGCGGCATCATCTCCGCTGACAATGCCAGAAAAATAGAAGATGCCCGCATGAAATACATCTCGGCCCTGGACCGCAACCAGATTCCCGGCTGCGGTATCGATCTGGAGCCCTTCAAGGCCCTGTCAGCCGACGACAAGCATCCCCGCCCGGCAGAATTCAAGAAATATACGGACGACCTGTATTTTTACGACCACGGCGTCATCGGCGACAAGCGGTTGATTGTCGGCTTCAACCCGGTAAAGTTCCATGAAGAACGCAAGTGTCGACAGGAAAAGATCGACTTTTTCCAGTCATGGCTCCACAACGAAAACAAACAGCTCAAGGCCGCCAAAAGAGACCGGCGGCATCGGCCCACCGAAAACCGCGTGCTGGCCGAACTGAAACGGCTCAAGATCAAAAAATACTTCGAAATCCCGGCACTGCACCCGATCACGGTTACCAAACGCCTGAAAGACGGCACGGCCAAAGAGGTCAAAAGTTTCCGCATCACCGTCGAAAAAAAGGATTCAGCCATCGCCGCAGAAAAACTTCTCGACGGCCTATGCGTATTTGTCACCAACCACATTGAGCGTCAGGGTCGCGGTTTTAAAGTAAAGCCCCAGAGCGTCATCCGTGCCTATCGGGAAAAAACCAAAATAGAAGACGTTTTCAAGAACGTGAAGTCTTTTATCAAAATCAGGCCCTTTTTCGTCAACACCGAAAAGCACGTCAAGGCGGTTTACACCATCTGCATGCTGGCCTACTTCCTGAACAAGTTCTTGGCCAACCGCAGGAAAGCCGCCGGCGAAAAAGACTTTTTAAATTCCAAAGAGCTGTACGCCCCGTTCAGGGATATCGACTACGTTTCACTTCTTGACCCGAAATCCGGCCAGTCCATCACCAAGTCGGTAGAGCTGCCACCGAGAACAAAAGACATCCTGGAAAAAATCGAAATGCTTCACCTCCACGAAAGCCGCGTCAAATGAGGCTTTTCGGAGCGTTGTAGTCGCAGAATGATGTTTTATAACCATCTATAACGATTGGCTTTTTTGTTTTGAGTCCGGAATATGGGTTTTATGGTGCCACCTACCTGTTTGATTGCATCGGAAAACAAACGGGCGTGATCGAGGATTTAAGGACCTGTTTCCCCGACACTTACCGGCAGATCCTGTCTCTTGCCTATTACCTGATCCTGGAGG
>JALSQY010000302.1 GCA_026985035.1 Methylothermaceae bacterium | reverse complement strand
GTAGTGGGTTTCGTTAAGAAGAACACGCCGCTTTTCCCGCAGACGATGGGTGCCGCCGGGAGCGCGGTATTCCATATCAACGATGACATAAAGGTATTGGCCCCGCTGCAAGCGGATAATGCCTTGCACATCATGAAAATTCGTGACTAGATAAGGCGCATTGATACGGTTGGCAAGGGCTGGCTGAATCCAGGCTTGATGCAGTACAGGATGATAGGGGCGGGATTGTTTCAGGCGGCGGTAAGTTTCCGCGAGATCGGACTCTTGCGCCGGTAAAAGCTTGGGTCTTTTCAGGTTGGCCGGGCGGGAAAAGCCGGGCTGTTGGGTCAAATCCTCGTCGGTGGTGACGGGTTGGGAGAATACCAGCACCGATACTTTATACCAGCGCACAGGTTCGGGGGCGGCCTTGGCGTTTCCCAGTACCAGGCAGAAAAACCCGATCAGAAACGCCAGTCTGAGAAAATACCGGGTTGTCATTTGGCCGCCATGTTCAATGATGCACGGGCTTGGGGAGGCGGTTTGAATTATGGCAGTTTGATACCGCCGCCAGGCATGCCGCCGCCAGGTATATCTCCCCCTGGCATGCCACCTTTGGGGATGACCAACGAGCTGGCTTGTTCTTGCTGCATCCGCCGCAGCTCTTCCATGGTTTCCTTGACGCTCTTTTCTGCTTCCGCGCTATATTTTTCCACTGCTTCCCGCAGGGAGTTTGCCGGAATTTCGAAACTCAGCGGCAACGTGCCTACCGGTGTCATCAAAGTGGCCTGGCCAACGAATAACTCCTTGCGGTCCGGATCCAGGGCCCCGTCGACCGTGATGGGGATAAGGTGCTTGATGGCGCCAACCTGACGATCGGTAATGGTTTCTTCCCGGTACAAATTATCCGGGTTCATGGTAGAGGCTTGTTCGCTCATGGATTTGTTACCTTAGATTCGATAGAAATTGACCACATAGCTTACCAGTTTGCGGGGATTAGGGACATAGGCAATCACGAGAGCCAGGGCGATTGCATGAACCGATTCTCCCCTCTCCCTCTGGGAGAGGGGCCGGGGGAGAGGGAGAAACGCCCCTGCTTTCGCCAGCCCAAGCCCTCTCCCAGCGAGAGAGGGGCTTTAATATAGCAAGCATGAACGGGGAAAACGGCGGTCATGGGGTTGCCCTGTCATGAGGGCGTTAGCGTTTCCAACAAGCGGTTAATAAATTCCAGCCGCTGCCCGGGTTTCTCCAGCGGTGCTTTGAAACTGAGTTTCTCCGGTCCTGCCAGTTGATAAATCGCAGGCTGGCTTTGGACTAATTGGATCAATTTCTCTACCTGGATTTTCGGTTCCGGTTCGAATAATATTCTGCCGCCTTGTTCCCCGGCATCGATTTTCTGGATTCCCAGGTGTTCGGCCTTGATCCGCATTTCCGCCAGTGCAAACAAATTTTTGGTTGGCTCTGGCAGTAAGCCAAAGCGGTCAATCATTTCTACGTGCAAGTCTTCCAATACTTGGTGGTTGTCGGCGTTGGCAATGCGTTTGTACAACACCAGCCGGGTATGGACATCGGGCAGATAATCGTCGGGAATCAACGCTGGCAGTTTCAGATCGATTTCCATGCCGGAATCGGTGGCTTCGAAATTCAATTCCTTGCCTTCTTTGAGGGCGGCCACGGCCCTTTCCAATAACTCGGCATAGAGGTTGAAACCGATTTCCTGGATTTGGCCGCTTTGCTCGTCACCCAGCAATTCCCCGGCGCCGCGGATTTCCAGGTCGTGGGAAGAAATCATGAAGCCTGCTCCCAGCTCGCCGGAAGCTTCGATTGCTTCCAGCCGTTTAACGGCGTCTTTGGTCATAAGCTTTTTCGGTGGCGTGATTAGATAAGCATAGGCGCGATGATGGGAACGGCCCACCCGGCCGCGTAGCTGATGTAACTGGGCCAGGCCAAAAAGATCGGCGCGGTTGATGAGAATGGTATTGGCGCTGGGTACGTCGATACCGCTTTCGATGATGGTGGTGCAAAGCAAGACGTTGAAGCGCTGGTGGTAAAAGTCCAGCATGATTTGCTCCAATTCCCGCTCGGGCATTTGCCCGTGGGCGGTGCGTACCCGGATTTCCGGCACCAGGCGCTGGATTTCTTCCGCCATGCGCTCCATGGTTTCAATCTTGTTGTGCACGAAGTACACTTGTCCACCCCGT
>JALSQY010000301.1 GCA_026985035.1 Methylothermaceae bacterium | reverse complement strand
AAATAATGCAAAATAGATTAATAACAATAAGCAAACAACCAAGGACAGATAAAAAGAACAACTCTTTATTCGCTTATAGGCAAATGCTTGCTGAAACAAATTTTGGACGCCTTCTTTGATCCTCCTACAACTCTATATGGAAAAGCTTTTATCAATTGATGAGCAAAAGAGAAAATCATGAGAAATCTTAGACTTGCCAGCCTCTTTGTCTGTACGGTAATTTCCACCCACGCTTATGCTGCCCGCAGCATATTGGACCTTTCGAAACACGAATTATTCCTTCCCGTAGTGATGGTAGGGGATACAAAATATCAAGCCCGGTTGGCATTTGACGGAAAAAATCAGTTCACCTTGATTGACGCAGCGCCAACTGACCAAACTACGGATCAACCCGTGATTTATGACCCGCAATCCGGCCAGGCTACCATCTCCTATGTGGATGTGCCCGGGCAGCATTGGGCATACCGAGGCAAAATGCAGCTGCTTCCCGGCACCCACAAAATGACATTCGCGTTGACTTCCTATTCCTCGGTGGAGGTTTTGCCCATAGGCCCGGAAATTACTTATATCGCCCACTCCCCTTACGACCATACTACTTGTCAAATCGAGCGTCAGGGCATGAAATGCTGGCGGGACGGAAGCCCGCTGGCCATTCCCGTAACTTTGACCAATCCACGCCAGGTGAGTATCGGAGCGTCTAAGACTATCTGCGCCCTGGACGATGGAGGAGTCAAGTGCTGGACAGGCTCCGTGGATAAGCAGAGAAACGTACCGAGCGACCTGGCCCATCCACGCCAAGTCAGTGTCGGAGATTATCATATATGTGCTCTGGACGATGTAGGAGTCAAATGCTGGGGAAACAACGAGGATGGGCAGATAAATGTACCTAAAGATCTGACCAATCCACGCCAAATCAGTGCCGGAGATTCACATACGTGTGCTCTGGACGATAAGGGAGTCCGGTGCTGGGGGAGTCTAACTGATGCGCCCAACGATTTGGTTAACCCCCGCCAGATAAGTTCCGGGGCCTATCATACTTGCGCTCTGGACGATACAGGAATCAAATGTTGGGGAGATAACACCTTTGGTGTAACCACCCCTCCCCCGGATCTGGTTAATCCACGTCAAATAAGTAGTGGAGGATTTACTACT
Organism: Methylothermaceae bacterium; assembly: GCA_026985035.1. GTDB lineage: Bacteria > Pseudomonadota > Gammaproteobacteria > Methylococcales > Methylothermaceae > Methylohalobius. The sequence continues at coordinate 9,088 of JALSQY010000301.1, read as the reverse complement.
TGCGCTCTAGATGATGAAGGGGTCAAATGCTGGGGAAGACTGCGGGGCCGAATTGACGCTTCCCTCGATCTAGCTGATCCTCGCCAAATAACTGTTGGAAATAGATACGTTTGTGTCTTGGACAATAACGGAAATACATGCTGGAACTTCACCGATCCACCCGAAGGCACCCCATCCCAAGCCTTGTTAGTTAACCCCCGCCAACTAAGTCAGGAAACCGCCGATTGCGCAATAGATGACGAAGGGATCAAGTGTTGGTTTGACCTTTCTGGCAAATTGGATGAAGAATTTCCTATTCCTTTGACAAATTTGATGCATCCCCGACAAATTGCAGGTAATAGTAAAGAAGGCTGTCTCCTGGATGAGGAGGGGGTAAAATGCTGGTCGTATAGAACCAATTTCATCACAGAAGTCCCCAAGAATTTGAGCAATCCCCGGCAAATTGCCGTTGGCGACTTTCATGCGTGCGCCCTGAACGACAAGGCAGTCCAATGCTGGGGAGATAATTCCTTAGGACAAGCCCTACCGCCCACTGACTTAGTCAGTCCTTCCCAAATAAGCGCTGGAGGAAATTACACCTGCGTCCTAGACAAGAAAGGTGTCAAGTGCTGGGGAAAGCTTTTGAAACCTTCAATAAGGAAACCATTGGAAATAATATTCCATGAAATGCCAGATACATTTAACAATCCGCAAGCAGTCACTGTCAGCCGCTATTATGCCTGCGTTCTGGAAGCGAACAATGTGAAGTGTTGGGGGTACTACTTTGATAACATCGAGTTCAACAACTTGATCAATCCCCGACATATTTCTGTTGGGAGCCTATACCTCTATGGCAAGTATTATAAACCTTACGCTCCCCCTAACGGCGACGATATTTCCGTCCTAGCGTCGCGTTTCTGCGTTATCGATGATGAAGGACTCAAATGCAAGACGTGTACGTATACAGCCCTTGATCCAGAAAAAGACCCTTGCCAACCCATCCATATATCCGATAGCTTGGTCCACCCCCAGCAATTGGGGGTTGCCGACACTCTGCGTACCTGTGTCCTGGATGCAGAAGGCGTGAAGTGTTTGGATGGCGCTACGGTTAGAGCATTGCCCACGGTGATGCGTTAATTGCTAAACGGAACTCGGCCTGGAATCCTGCCTCCAGGCCGGTTTTTTTCGGACCGGGCGAATGAACTTGCTACTTTCGCCCTACTTTATCATCCCGCTATGCCTTAGCAAGGCATCTATCTCCGGCTCCCGCCCCCGGAAAGCGACAAAAGATTCCAACGCCGGGCGGCTACCGCCTTTTTCCAGGATGTGTTCAAGAAACGCCTTGCCTGTGGCGGGGTCGAAAATACCTTCCTCCTCGAAGCGGGAAAAGGCATCGGCGGACAAAACCTCCGCCCATTTGTAGCTGTAGTAGCCGGCCGCATAACCGCCGCCGAAAATATGGGCGAAGCCGTGGGCGAAACGGTTCCACGGGGGCGGCGTGAAGACCGCCACTTTTTCCCGCACTTCTTTGAGGATATCGTAGATCCGCCCCCCCTTGGCCGGATCGTATTCCAAATGAATGCGAAAATCGAACAAGGCAAACTCCAGTTGCCGCACCATTTGCATGCCGGACTGAAAGTTCCTGGCCGCCAGCATTTTCTCGAACAAATCCTCCGGCAACGGTTCCCCCGTCTGATAATGACCGGCAATCAAGTCCAGGGCTTCCTTCTGCCAGCAAAAGTTTTCCATGAATTGACTGGGCAGCTCGACTGCATCCCATTCCACTCCCCGAATGCCGGCCGCACTCAGATAATCCACTTGAGTCAGCATGTGGTGCAGACCGTGACCGAACTCGTGAAACAGGGTGACTACTTCATCATGGGTCAATAAAGCAGGATCGTCTCCCGCCGGTGGCGTGAAATTACAAGTGAGGAAAGCCACTGGCACTTGAATTTGCCCCTGCAAGCGGCGCCGGGCGATACATTCATCCATCCACGCTCCGCCCCGCTTTTTGGGCCGGGCGTAAAGGTCGAGATAGAAACGCCCGCGGACTTCTCCTTCACTGCCCCGGATTTCATAACATTTCACATCGGGATGCCATACCTCAACGCCCTCCAAGGGATGAATTTGAAAACCGTATAGCCGCTCCACCACGGCAAACAAGCCGGACACCACTTTGGTGGCAGGAAAGTATTGTTTGACCTCCTCCTGGGAAAGCTGGAATTTATGTTGGCGTAGCTTTTCCGAGTAATACATCAAATCCCAGGCTTGCAACGCTTCGACTTGATGTTGGCGCAAGGCAAACTCCCGTAATTCCGCCAAATCAAATTCCGCCACTGGTTTGGAACGGGCCGCCAACTCTTCCAGAAATTTCAGGACCTGGTCCGGCGACTCTGCCATTTTGGTCGCCAGCGACAGCTCGGCAAAATTGTTGTAGCCCAAAAGCCGGGCTTTCTCGTGCCGGAGATTTAAAATTTCTTCCATGATCTCGCTGTTGTCCCACTTGCCAGCGTTTGGCCCCTGATCGGAAGCCCGGGTGACATAAGCCTCATACACTTCCCGCCGCAAAGCTCTATCATCGGCGAAAGTCATCACCGCCGCGTAACAGGGGAATTCCAAGGTCAGCAGCCAGCCTTCCAAATTCTTGGCCTGAGCTGACTGACGGGCGACGGCCTTGGCGGTTTCCGGCAAACCAGCCAATTGGGACTCGTTGCCGATCAATTTGGTCCAGGCATTGGTGGCGTCCAGCAAATTTTCTTCGAAGCGGCTGGAAAGCCTGGACAAAGCTTGTTCGATTGCTTTGAAGCGGTTTTTTTCATCCTCTTCCAGGGCCACGCCAGCAAGCGTAAAATCCCGCAACGCGTCGCGGATAATCTTTTTTTGCGCCGGATCCAGTTGCTGGAATTCAGCGCCGTCGTGAATCGCCTTGTGCGCCTCGTACAAGGCCCGGTTTTGCCCCAAATCGGTGGCATATTCGCTGAGTTTGGGCAAACATGCATTATAGGCTTGACGCAGGGCATCGGTATTAACCACCGCATTGAGATGGCGGACCGGTGACCAGGCCTTGTCCAGCCGGTCATCGATGTCTTCCAGGGGACGGATCAAATTGTCCCAATGATATTGGCTATTCTCCTCAAGCAAACGTGCTACGGCCTGGCGATTCTCCGCCAGAATCTTGTCGATGGCAGGTTCCACATGCTCGGGATGAATCTTGGAAAAGGGAGGAAATTCGTAATTCTCGAGTAACGGATTGGTCATGGTCAGGTCTCTTGCATAGGGAAAAAATTGATCTTACTCATTAATTTATTCTCAAGGCGCCGCGGTCTCTCTCGTGAGACACCGCCAACCCTTGCACGCTGCACTTTCCTGTCGCGCGTGAAAGGCTTGCCCGGATATCCCGGTAGCGGGGCTCGCCCGGCTGCAAAAGCCCGCCGGACTGTCGCTGCGCCGGCCCGCCCCTAGGGGATTGACGGCAACCGTCCAGGCTGTCAACGGAAAACCGCGGCGCCTCTATTGATGTCAGATGGAAATAGAAAGCCGCCAAATCCTTAATTGGCATGCAGTTGATCGATTCCATCTTAAACTTCATCGGTTAAAACGCAATAGCCACGGGGCGTGTATAATAAGCTGCTCTCATATAGGGAAACTGGTTTTTACTGCAAAGTTCCCATGGCAATTCCCCAAATACAACCCGGCTCACAGGAAGATTTGCAGCGTTGGTTTCAGCAACAGTTAGAAGCCAGCCCGGTCCAATTTGATGAAAAATCACTCAACTATGAAGGTAATACACCCTACGACATTCTGTACTACCGGCTCCAAGATAAAGCCGCGCGCCATTGGCAAGAAAACTATGGTTTCGTCCCCACACCCGGACAATTATACAAGGCGTTCTTTGGCGCTCAATTTGCCTGCTTTCACAATGGCCATAAAAACCCGCGGCGCTGGCAACGGAAAATTCAGTGTTGGCTTACTTTCATAACCGTCAGCTTACGGGGGCATTGACCCTCCCGCCGGTTTGCTCCAACCATGACGAATGAACTTTGGTTAAATTTCGCCGCCCTGATGGCAGGCTTTATTTTACTGGTTTATTTTGCCGACCGCTTTGTGATGGGCGCGGCCAGTATTGCCAGAAATTTAGGCGTTGCTTCTTTGATCATCGGTTTGACTATTGTGGGTTTTGGCACTTCGGCACCGGAAATTTTGGTCTCTTCTTTTGCCGCCTGGCAAGGCAATACCGGCCTGGCGATAGGCAATGCCTTGGGTTCCAATATCGCCAATATTGGTTTGATTCTGGGATGCACCGCACTCATTGCGCCGGTTGCCGTCCATTCTCGCACCCTGCGGCGGGAAATCCCTTTACTGATGCTGGCTTGCCTGGTTGCCTTCGCCCTCAGCTACGACCAGCAACTCGAACTTTTTGAGGGTGGCATTCTTTTGGCAGGGCTGGCATCTTTTCTGATCTGGCTGGTTTGGCAAGCCCGCCGCACACCGGCATCCGATCCCTTGGCGCAAGAAGTGGAAAGCGAGCTTCCCCCCACCCTTGGGCTGGGCAAGGCTTGGTTCTGGTTTTTGCTGGGTCTGCTCGGACTGGTAGGCAGCTCAAGGCTGCTGGTTTGGTCATCGGTCGGCATCGCCCGTCATTTCGGCGTCAGCGACTTGATCATCGGCCTTACCATTGTCGCCCTGGGCACCAGCCTGCCGGAATTGGCCACATCGGTTGTCAGCGTCTTGAAAAAGGAAGACGATCTCGCCATTGGCAATATCATTGGTTCCAATATGTTCAACATGCTGGCGGTGTATGCCATGCCCGCCTTGATCCATCCCGGCAAGCTGCAACCCCAGGTGATTGCCCGTGATTTCCCCTGGATGCTGGGATTCACTTTTGCCTTGTTCATTCTCGGGCTGGGAAGAAGCAACCCCGGTCAAATCGGCCGCTTGGGCGGTCTTGTATTACTGCTGGGATTTGCCGCCTACCAGTTCAACCTTTATTTGGATATCCATTCATGAGAGATATCGATATAGAAAAACTCCGGCAATTGGGACTGGAAGTCATCCGCCTGGAGGCCGAGGCCATCCACCGTCTGGCCAATCGCATTGATGATAATTTCGTCCGCGCCTGCCAATTGATGTTGGCTTGTAAAGGACGGGTAATTGTCACCGGCATGGGCAAATCCGGCCATATTGCCGGAAAGATCGCTGCCACTCTGGCCAGTACCGGCACACCGGCATTCTATGTGCATCCAGGGGAAGCCAGCCACGGAGATTTGGGAATGATTACCCCTCAAGATGTCGTGCTGGCGCTCTCCAATTCCGGACAAACCCGGGAATTGGTCACCATCATTCCTCTCATCAAGCGCTTGGGGGTGCCGCTGATTTCCATGACCGGCCGTCCTGATTCCGTCCTGGCCCAACAAGCGACCGTTCACATCGATGTCAGCGTCAAGCAAGAAGCCTGTCCTCTGGGGCTGGCACCCACCGCCAGCACCACGGCCGCCTTGGCCATGGGCGATGCCTTGGCCGTGGCCTTGCTGGAAGCCCGGGGATTTACCCGTGATGATTTTGCCCGCTCTCACCCGGCGGGCAGCCTTGGCCGCCGTCTGCTCCTGAAAATTGAAGATATCATGCATACCGGGTCAGATATTCCGTCAGTGAATGCTTCCGCCACGTTGAGCGAGGCGCTTTTGGAAATGACCAGCAAAAAACTGGGCATGACCGCCGTGGTTGATGACCAGCAACGGGTGCTCGGAATTTTCACCGATGGTGACTTGAGGCGTTTATTCGAACACGGCGACTACGATATTCACCAAACCCCCATTGGCGAGGTGATGACCCGGGGATGCGCAACTGCTGGTTCCGATCTTCTGGCGGCCGAGGCGGTGAAAATGATGGAGGAAAAAAAGATCAATGCCCTTTTAGTCGTCAATGATGACAATATGCTCATCGGCGCTTTGAATATGCACGACTTGTTACGTGCGGGAGTATTTTGAGATGGCATCCGGCATGGAAAAGGTCCTGACCCGGGCCAAGCAAATCAAGCTGGTAATCTTTGACGTGGACGGGGTTCTCACCGATGGCCGCCTTTATTTCGACCCTCAGGGCCGCGAGTTCAAAGGCTTTCACGCGCGGGACGGCCATGGTTTGAAGCTGTTGCAGCGGACCGGCGTTGAAACCGCCGTCATTTCCGGCAGAAAATCCCCGTCCGTGGCATTGCGCATGGAGAGCCTGGGCATACGCCACGTTTACCAAGGCTACGAGAACAAGCTGGAAGCATTGAAAAAACTGCAACAAGCCACGGCTATCGCACTGGAACATACCGCCTGTGTCGGCGATGACATCCTGGATTTGCCACTCTTGAGCCGGGTTCATTTGGCCATCGCCGTCCAAGATGCCCATTTCGCCGTCAAACAGCGGGTACACTGGGTCACCGAAACCCCTGGCGGGTTTGGCGCCGCCCGGGAAGTGTGTGATTTGATCATGCAGGCTCAACAAACATTCGACAACATGCTCAAACAATATTTGCCATGATTTTTTTCCGCCTGGTTTTATTGCTGATGTGTTTACTTGCTTCTCCGCTCAAGGCGCTGGAGAGCGACGCCGATCAACCAATCTATATCGAATCCAACAGTGCCTTTTACGATGAAAAAACCGGCAACAGCATCTATACCGGTGATGTCATTTTCAAACAGGGCACCTTACATATCAAAGCGGATAAAATCGAAGCGTTCACCGTCAAGGGCGAATTGGAAAAAGCCATCGCCTACGGCAACCCCGTCCACTTCCGGCAAATCCCCAAACCAGGGAAGGAAGAAATCCGCGGCACATCCAAACGCGCCGAATATTATGTGGATAGCGACACCATCGTCTTGATCGGCGATGCCGTGGTCCATCAGGGAGATAACACCTACGCCAGTGACTGGATCGAATACGACCAAATCAAGGGCACTATCAAAGCCGGTGAGAAAACCTCCGACACTAAGCGGGTAAAAATTATTCTGCATCCCAAAAACAGCGAGAAGAATGGCCAATCCAAGCCCTGATATTTCGCGTCTCGAAGCTCGGGGGCTAGTAAAGAAGTACCGCAAGCGCACTGTGGTGCAAGGGGTCAACCTCTCCGTCAACAGCGGAGAAATCGTCGGTCTCCTAGGACCCAATGGCGCCGGCAAAACAACTTGCTTTTATATGATTGTCGGTTTGATCCAACCCGACCAGGGAGAAATTGCCCTGGACGGCAACAACGTCACCTACATGCCCATCCATGCCCGGGCACACCGGGGCTTGGGCTACCTGCCACAAGAAGCGTCGATCTTTCGCAAACTGACGGTGGCAGCCAATCTTCAGGCGGTATTGGAACTGCGCCCGGAGCTGACAGCCGGGCAACGGGAAATCATTGCCGCTGAACTATTGCAAGAGTTTGGCTTGACCTCCCTAAGCCGGCAGCCTTCCGTCAGCCTCTCTGGTGGCGAACGCCGGCGCTTGGAGATCGCCCGGGCGCTGGCGCTGGAACCCCGCTTTATTTTGCTGGATGAACCTTTTGCCGGGGTTGATCCAATCTCCATCATTGAAATTCAAAAGATCATTCATCATCTCAAGGACAGGGGCATCGGTGTTTTGATTACCGATCACAACGTCCGTGAAACATTGGGAATTTGTCAACGGGCCTGTATCATCAGTCAAGGTAAAATCATTGCCGAAGGCAGTCCCGAGGAAGTATTGGATCATCCAGAGGTCCGGCAAGTCTATCTGGGAGAACACTTCTATTTATAACGTGCCTGTGCACTTGATGACGGTATTTACAATAATGCCAGATGCGCAGAATCACAAAACTTACTAGAATATCCCTATCGTTACAACTCATCCATCGCGGCGGTCTTCCCTTGACTGATTTGATTATCTACGAATTTCCACTCAACGAAAGAATACGCACTTTTATTCGCCTGGAGCAGTTATTCCTGCAAATCGAACATTTCCTCCAAGGAAATTCGGTTTGGGAAAGCCGGGCGGCAGTGGAAAGCCTGCTCGATATCATTACCATTTTCGGCCGTAATGACATTCGTTCAGAATTACTAAAGGAACTGGAGCGGCACCAAAAGGCTCTGACCCGGCTCGCCCGCAGTCAGGGCATCGATACCGGCAAAGTCCACGGCATGATGGATGAGATTGAGGAGCTTTCTCACCAACTCTTGGAAACCAATGGTAAATTTGCCAGTCATTTGGCCGGTCATGGCCTATTCAAAAGTATCGCCCAACGCAGTGCTATCCCTGGTGGAACCTGCAGCTTCGACCTGCCAGGCTATCATCACTGGCTGCAACAGCCGGAGCATCACCGCAAACAAGATTTCAAAATGTGGCTGGCGCCGTTTTCTGTCATCCGCGCCAGCATTGGCTTTGCTCTCAATACGCTTCGCCAAAGTGCCTTGCCCAATGAAGAAATCGCCATGGCCGGGTTTTATCAACAAAATCTCGATCAATCCCTACCCTTCCAACTGATTCGCGTGGGCCTGGACCGCCGTTCACCCTATTATGCGGAAATCAGCGGCGGCAAGCATCGGTTTACTATCCGTTTTATGGAACCCAGCATGATTGATAAGGCCAAACAGTCATCCGAAAACGTACCATTTCAACTGACCCGCTGTATTTTCTGATGACAAAAGAAGTCAAATGTCCGCAATGTGGCAAGCCCGTAATTTGGAATAAAGACAACCCTTTCCGGCCATTTTGCAGCGAGCGATGCAAAATGTTGGATCTTGGTGCTTGGGCCATGGAAAAACATTACATTCCAGGAGAGCCAGCGCCAGAAGAGGGCGGCGAATCCTCCTCCAACGACACCGATTCCTCCAACATGTAGCCTCAATTCTGGGGAACTTTTCCCCCGTTTTAGGGTCTCAGATTCGTGTTTCAAACACATCTTCCCAAGAAGGAGGTTATCAATGGCTGCAACAACTCAAACAGTAACCGCGGCAGCGCAAGAAGAACCGCTTTTGAACAAAAAGTGGTTAACTTTTGCGATATTGCTGTACACGGTATTTTACTTTTGGGTCCGGTGGTATGAAGGGGTCTATGGCTGGAGTGCTGGCCTGGATTCATTTGCGCCGGAATTTGAAACCTACTG
>JALSQY010000300.1 GCA_026985035.1 Methylothermaceae bacterium | reverse complement strand
AAAAAACGCCCCATGATTGAACGATTTTAAGGAGTGCAATGAAAACCTTTAGCGCCAAACCCCACGAAGTCAAACGCGACTGGTACGTCATCGACGCCGAAGGGAAAACGTTGGGACGTCTTGCAGCAGAAATCGCCAGGCGATTGCGGGGCAAGCATAAACCCGAATACACCCCTCATGTTGATACGGGTGATTACATTGTGGTCATCAACGCGGAAAAAGTACAGGTAACCGGCCGCAAGGAACAAGACAAACAATACTACCGTCATAGCGGTTATCCCGGCGGCATCAAATCCATCAATCTGGGCAAGTTGCGAGCTACCCATCCGGAAAGGATTATTGAAAACGCCGTCAAAGGCATGCTGCCCAAAAATCCGCTAGGCCGGGCAATGTACCGCAAACTCAAGGTCTATGCAGGACCCAACCACAATCATCACGCCCAACAACCAAAAACATTGGAACTGTAATTCACCATGGCACAAACGCAATACAATTATGGAACCGGCCGCCGTAAAAACGCCGTTGCCCGCGTTTTCTTAAAATCCGGTTCCGGACAAATCCTGATCAACCGCAAGCCTTTGGAACAATATTTTGGCCGCAAGACAGACTGCATGCTGGTTCGCCAGCCTTTGGAGTGCGTGGAAATGACAGACAAGTTCGACCTCATGGTCACCGTCAAAGGTGGCGGCCCCACGGGACAGGCCGGCGCGGTTCGTCACGGTATTACCCGGGCCTTGATCGATTACGATGAAACCTTGCGCTCGCCATTGCGCAAAGCAGGCTATGTCACCCGCGACGCTCGCAAGGTGGAACGGAAAAAGGTCGGTCTGCATAAAGCCCGCAAACGGCCGCAATTTTCCAAACGCTAACCGGACATTCATTTTTCCTTGTAATTGGGGGATCGTCTAGCGGCAGGACTGCGGACTCTGACTCCGCCAACCCAGGTTCGAATCCTGGTCCCCCAGCCAATAAAAAACCACTGATGAGAGTGGTTTTTTATTGGCACCGTTCAATGGTAAATTCCATTTCCCATTGGTTGGCGTTAGCACGTAAGCAACCGTCAATCTCGGTACCACTGTGATAGGTACAGCAAAAGCTGGGGGCAAATCCGGACCAGTCAGGTGAGAACTGACGCATACTTGATTGCCAGGTTACGCTAAAACTAACCCGACCTATCGTTTTTCAAATTATTCCCCGCCTTTTTTCACAACCCATAATAAAACTAAAGCGTTGCTTTCGCTGAACATCAAAAACCCTAGTTGTTTCTCGATACAAAACAAAAGCTCATAAATTAAGCTTCTATTAACTTTCTGTTCAGTCGTTATTCAGCGACATGATCTATAATCCAACCGTCGCTCAAATGCGACGTGCGATTACATTTACAGTATGAATTATGAATTAAAGGGAAGGGGGGCTTCCAGATGTATTACTTCATCCGCTTTTTTTTAGCCATTGCTTTAGCGCTCACCACATTCGGCAGCTTGGCAGCCGTTAGCGAGCAACCACAGATCCCGGGCTTTTCATTCCGGGTGGAATCGGGCTTTGCCATCACCGCCTCCACAACCGGGGGTCCTGCATACTGGTTCAATCCCCAAGGATCAGAAGTACCGAAACAGTTAGCGCCCGGCATCACTGGTGCGGACCCCAGCCCGGAACCCGCTTTCCATGGCGCGCCTTCGACCTTGTCCTGGGGAAATGGCTCTTCCCTTTCTGTCGGCGGGGAAACCGGTGGGCACTTCCAAGGGTTCATGCCCCTCGACGGCACGATGGTCGAGACGGTGCCTATCCGCTTCACCAACCGTGAAAACGACGACACAAAACCCGCCCTGACCTATGGATTACTGGCAGATGGCGCCTGGTTGCAAACAGGGGCAGGGGAACTGCATACGCCATTATTTTGGGAAATCTTTTACCTGGATACGCCGGAATCCCCGGGTTGCCAAACACCCGGTTGTGCCGACATCGCCATTGTCAAGCCGATGGGCATGACCTACTCCGAAAAGCTGGGCATGTTTACCGCAACCAGTGAACTCTTTGGCCGGGAAATGACCAGCCTGTTGAAAATCGAAGGGCTTTCCGTGCTTGATGATAAGGTTTGCGGCCTATTCGGAAGCCAAGTAGGCAGTGGCTGCGTGGGCATGTTTGTGCCCGAGAATGCCGTCACCTCTCTGCAAGTCAAGGTGG
>JALSQY010000299.1 GCA_026985035.1 Methylothermaceae bacterium | reverse complement strand
TTAAGTATTTATTTATTGAAACCATCAAACGTAGGAGAAAGAAACCATGCCTTTGACCGCTGAAGAAAAAAGCCAGATCATGAAGGAATATCAACGCTCGGAAGGAGACACCGGCTCCCCCGAAGTGCAAGTAGCGCTGTTGACTCACCGGATCAATCAATTGACGCCTCATTTCCAGCAACATAAGAAAGATGCCCATTCCCGACGGGGATTATTGCGGTTGGTCAATCAGCGCCGAAAGCTGCTCACCTATCTCAAGCGCAAAGACATCGAGCGCTACCGCAGCCTGATTGAAAGACTAGGACTTCGTAAGTAAGACTATTTAAAGGTAAAGCAGTGAAACCGATTCGCAAAGAATTTCAGTACGGTGACCGCAAGGTCGTGATGGAAACTGGCGAGATTGCCCGCCAAGCCGATGGCGCCGTCATGGTGGATATGGACGGTACCGTGGTCTTGGTCACGGTGGTGGGCGTCAAGGAAGCCTCCCCCGGGACTGACTTTTTCCCCCTGACCGTCAACTATCAGGAAAAATCCTATGCCGCGGGCCGTATTCCAGGTGGTTTCTTCAAGCGGGAAGGGCGGCCCACGGAAAAAGAGACCCTCACCTCGCGCCTTATCGACCGGCCCATCCGGCCGCTGTTTCCGGAAGGTTTTCATAACGAAGTACAAATTATTGCGACGGTTCTCTCTTCCAATCCAGAAGTGGACGGCGATATTCCGGCAATGATCGGTGCTTCGGCGGCGCTTGCCATTTCCGGCTTGCCCTTCCATGGACCCATTGGTGCCGCTCGGGTAGGATACAAGGAAGGCCAATACCTCCTCAATCCGGATATCAGTCAATTGGATGATTCCCAATTGGATCTTGTGGTTGCCGGCACCGAAAAAGCCGTGCTGATGGTGGAGTCGGAGGCCAAGGAACTGCCGGAAGATATCATGCTTAACGCGGTATTGTTTGGCCATGAGCAAATGCAGGCGGTCATTCGGGCGGTTAAGGAGTTGGCGGAAATGGTCAATCCTGAACCTTGGGAAGTTCCCGCCCCGCAAGCCAATCCGGAGTTGGAGGAACTGGTTGCCAACCACGCCAAGGATGCCTTGCTAGTGGCCTATCAAATCCGGATAAAGAAAGAAAGATCCCAAAAGCTCAAGGAAGTTCGCAAGTCGGTAGTGGAATCGTTGACCGCCGATGAGCGTTTCGAAGCGGGCGAAGTCAAGGAAGTCTTGGAAAAACTGGAAAAGAAATTGGTACGAGGCAAGATTCTTCAGGACAATATCCGGATTGATGGCCGGGGGCCCGAAGATATCCGCCCGATTACCATTCGCACCAGCGTGCTTCCCCGTACCCATGGCTCGTCTCTGTTTACCCGCGGTGAAACTCAGGCCCTGGTGATAGCCACCCTGGGGACCGGGCGCGACGCGCAATTGATTGACGCCATCGAAGGAGAATACTGGGAATCCTTCATGCTCCATTACAACTTCCCTCCCTTCTGTGTGGGCGAGGTGGGATTTGTGGGATCCCCCAAGCGCCGGGAGATCGGCCACGGCAAGTTGGCAAAACGGGCCATCCAGGCAGTGATGCCCAAGGAAGAAGACTTCCCCTATGTGATCCGGGTGGTGTCGGAAATCACCGAGTCCAACGGTTCCAGCTCCATGGCCAGTGTTTGTGGCACCAGCCTGGCGTTAATGGACGCAGGGGTGCCCATCAAGGCCCCTGTGGCTGGCATTGCCATGGGCTTGATCAAAGAAGCAGATACCTACGCCGTTCTGTCCGACATTATGGGCGATGAAGACCACCTGGGAGACATGGACTTCAAGGTGGCTGGGACGGCCGAGGGGGTGACCGCGCTGCAAATGGACATCAAGATCGAGGGGATTACCCCGGAGATTATGCAGACAGCCTTGAACCAGGCCAAACAAGGCCGCTTCCATATTCTCGGCAAGATGAATGAGGTGCTGGCCGAGCCACGTAAAGAAATGTCTGACTACGCTCCCAGAATTACGACCTTCCGCATCGATCCCAGTAAGATCCGTGATGTCATTGGCAAGGGCGGCGCGACCATCCGCAGTATTACCGAAGAGACCGGCGTCAGTATCGATATCAGCGATGATGGTATCGTCAAGATTGCTTCGGTGGACAAGCAGGCGGGTCAGGAAGCCCGCCGCCGGGTGGAAGAGATTACCGCCGATGTGGAAGTGGGCAAGGAATACGAAGGCAAGGTGGTGCGGATCATGGATTTTGGCGCCTTCGTCAATATTCTTCCTGGCCGCGATGGCCTGCTGCACATTTCCCAAATTACCGAAGGCCGGTTGGAAAATGTCCGAGATGTCCTCAAGGAAGGGGATGTGGTCCGGGTCAAGGTATTGGAAATCGACCGTCAGGGACGGGTACGGTTGAGTATGAAAGGGGTCAAGCAACCGTCTTAACCCTGGAATTTCCAAGAGAAACCCATGAAACCCGGCGGAATACCGGCGGGTTTCATTATTCTGCCCTCAAACTCTCCACGGGATCCAGTCTGGAGGCGCGCCATGCTGGAAACACACCGCTAATCAGACCGACACCCACAGCGATGCCCTCCGCCAGAAGGGCATAATTCCAATGGACGCGGGCGGGAATTTCCGGCACCAATAAGGCGATCAGTCCAGCGCCGCCGCTGCCGATGGCAAGTCCGGCACTGCCGCCAAGCAGGGCCAATGCCATCGCTTCTCCAAGGAACAGCAGCAGGATTTGCCGGCGCCGGGCGCCCAAGGCCCTCAACAGGCCGATTTCGCCACGCCGCTGGGTGACGGCGACGGTTTGAATGGTGAGGATACCGATGCCGCCGACGACCAGCGAGATTCCGCCCAAAGTACCCACCGCCATGGTCAGGACGTCCAAAATCGAGCCCAGGGTTTCCAGCATTTGGTCCTGGGTAATCAAGGTGAAATCCTCCTGGCCATGGCGGCGGAGTAGCAATTCGCGTACCTTTTCGACTACCCGGCTGCTCTTCAGTTCAGGGCGGTAAAGGATATCGATTTCCATCAGGCTTTCCCGGTTGAAAATGCCGAGGGCACGTTTGACCGGGATGTAAACCGCATCGTCCAGGTCGAATCCCAGCATTTTTCCCTTTGGCGCCATGACGCCGATGATGCGGTAACTTTCCCCTGCGATACGCAGCCGCCGGCCCAACGGGGAGCGGGGACCAAAAAGCGCTTGCCTGACTTTGGCGCCCAGTACCACCAAAGGGCGGTCGCCCTGGGGTAAAAAGCGGCCCACCGCTGGATGCATTTGCCAGACCCGGGGTAATTCTGGACCGATACCATACAGCGTAGTGCGGCGCGTGCGCTCGGTGGTCTTGACTTCCACATTACCCATTATCATCGGGACCACGCCGAGTACGTAGGGTAAACGGCGCAGGGCCCGGGCATCATCCACCGTCAACGGCCTTACTGTGCTGATCAACGCGGCGGAGGCGCCAAAGGTTTGTGATTTTCCCGGTGTTACCGCAATGAGATGGGTGCCAAATTGGGTGAATTGGGCCAATACGAAGCGTTCCACACCGCCGCTGATGGCCGTGAGCAGGACCACCGCGGCAATGCCGATGGCAATCCCCAAGCCAGTGAGAAAGCTGCGGCCACCAAAAGCTGTGACAGACTTCAAAATCAAAAACAAATAATCCAGGCTGTGCATTTCAGTGAGGGTGCAGCGCAATCACGGGGTCGAGACGGGCTGCCCGCCGCGCTGGCAACAAGCCAAACAAAAGGCCCGTGCCCATGGCGATCACCACCGCCGCTGGCAATGACCAAGGGGCGGCTTGAAGTTTCACCGCCGGCCAAAAACGATCTAGCACCGCCAGGGTACTCAGGGCTAATGCCAGGCCGCAACCGGCGCCGAGTATTGATAAGACCAGGGCTTCGGCCAGGAACAATTGCAATACTTTGGCGGTGCTGGCGCCAAGGGCTTTCAGCAGTCCAATTTCCGCGGTGCGCTGGGCCACGGAAATCAGCATCACATTCATGATTAATATGCCGGCTACAATCAGGCTGATGGCGGCGATACCCGCCACGGCGAGCGTCAGGCTGCGGAGAATGCGGTCAAAGGCCAACAGAATGGCGTCCTGGGTCAAAACGGTAATGTCATTTTCCCCGCCATGACGGGTTTGAATGATGGTTTCGATGGCTTGTTTCGCCCGGGCAATGACATCTCGCCGGGTTGCCTGGACCAGGATACGGAATAAGCCTGGGGTATTGAACAAAACTTGGGCGGAAGTGACCGGTATCACGGCGATTTTGTCCAATTCCTCGCCCAGGGCGTGGCCGCTGCTTTGTAAAATTCCGATGACCCGGAAGCGGCGGTCGGCGATTCGTAGCCAGCGCCCCAGAGCGGGCTCTTCGCGGAACAATTCTTGTTTGATGGTCTTTCCCAGCACGACCACTGGCCGGCCCCGATGGGGATCGCCGCCTGGCAGATACCGTCCCTGCGCCATTTGCAAACGGCGGATCTCAAAGAAAGATGCGGTAGTGCCGATGATATTGCTTTCCCGGCTGCGGCTTCCATATTGCACTGGCGCTGAACCGACGACAACCGGCGCGACGCTTTCTATGGCGCTGCTGCGCAGCAATGCCAAGGCATCGTCGAGGGTCAGATCGCGGGGCGTTTCGCCCAGCAAAGGCGGCGGTCCGCCCCGGGTTTCATTGCGGCCCGGGAGGACAACCAAAAGATTGGTGCCAAGGCCGGCAAAGCGGTCCACCACATAATGCCTGGCACTGTCGCCCAGGGCGGTGAGCAGGATCACAGCAGCCGTGGCCATTGCCATCGCCAATAATGTCAGGCCGGTCCTTAACGGGTAAGCAGCCAGGGCTTGGAAAGCAAAACCGAACCGGTCACGAATTGTCATCGGAACCGGTATCCACAAGAATTTCACCGTCTCGCATTTCAATACGCCGGCGGGCGCGGGCGCCCAGTTCCTGGTCGTGAGTGACCAGAATCAGGGTGGGTCCTTGGCGGTTGAGGGTTTCCAAGACATCGATCACCTCCCGGCCGGAAGCGTGATCCAGATTACCGGTCGGTTCATCGGCGAGGATCAAGGAAGGCTGCATGGCAATCGCCCGGGCAATGGCTACCCGCTGTTGCTGTCCGCCCGAGAGTTCCGCAGGCCGGTGCCGGGCCCGGTCGCTGAGGGAAAACCGGGCAAGGAGTTCCTTGACCCGCCGACGCCGTTGCGAGGCGGGAATCCCCGCCAGCATCATGGGCAGCGCTATGTTTTCCGCCGCGCTCAGACGGGGAATCAAATGAAAGACCTGAAACACAAAGCCGATCTTTTGTTGCCGCATCAAGGCCCGGGCTTCTTCGTCCAGGGCGGTGGTTTCCACGCCATCCAGACGGTAGCAGCCGCGATTGGGCCGGTCGAGGAGGCCAAGGATATTGAGCAATGTGCTTTTCCCCGAGCCTGACGGCCCCATGACTGACAGATATTCGCCCCCGGCAATGGTCAGATTGATGGTGCGGAGTGCATGAACCGGCTCGCCGCCTACCCAAAAGGTGCGTTCAATCCCTGTCAGTTCAATCACAGACTTTCATCCTGCTCGATGACCGCCAGCGCACCCGCTTTCACGCCTTCTTGGTCCAGGGAAGTCACTACAAGCGCCTTCTCTTGCAAGCCTTGTGTGATCTCTGTCCATTCCCAATTGCTTAGGCCAGTTTTTACCGAGCGTTCTTGTAAGCGGTTGGTTTTGCGGTTGAAAAGCAACACGGTTTGATTTTCCTTGAGCGCTTCGGTGGGAATACGCAACACATTGTGATGGCTGGCGAGAATGATTTCCACGTCGGCGCTATAGCCGGGCCGTTGGCGTTTTTCATCGCCGGGATGGACGAAATCGACTTCCACCTCCACGGTTCGGGCTTGTTTTTCCACTTCCAGAACATAAGGGGCGATACGCCGCAGCCGCCCGGGGAAACGTTGCTTGCCAAAGGCATCGATGTGAATCCGGGTTGCAAGACCAGGTTGGAGATGGGCGCTGTCGATTTCGTCGATGGGCGCCGAGACATAGAAGCATCCGCTGGCAATCAAGTCGATGGCGGGCGGGGTGGCGACCCCGGGCGGGGAAGGGGTGATATATTCACTCACTTCACCATAGACTTCCGCCACCACGCCGTCAAAGGGGGCATATAACACCGTTTTGGCCAGCCGGGCCTGTGCCAATTTGAGCTGGGCCTGGCGGATGGCGATGGTCGCCCGGGCCGCTTGGCAGTCTTGGGTTTTGGCTTTGGCTTCGGTGGTGGTTTGATCGAACTGCTCCCGGGAAATCAGTCGTTTTTTCAACAAAGGGCGCAGCCTGGCCGCTTCCCTGCGGGCATTGGCGGCCCGCAGGCACACGGCCCTGGCGGTCGCCCGGGCGGTGTTGATGTCGTTTTTGGCCAAAGTGACTTGAGCCTTGAGATCGCGGTTCCACAAACGCAATAATAATTGTCCTTTTTTGACCTGATCCCCCTCATGGACCAACAGGGATTCAATTTGACCGCCAATGCTGGTGGAGAGTCGGCTGCGCCGGCATGCTTTGACCGTGCCTACCCGGGTGTTGGCCACGATTTGTTCCACCACACCGCGTGCCACCTCATGAACGCGCACGGGTACTGGCCGAGGACGGGTGAAATACCCAATCATGGCGCCAATTACGGCGAGGATAACAAGCATAATCATCAAGGGGCGTAATGGTAATCTTGGCATGTCATTGAGGTGTGAAGGCCCGATCCTTGTCATCGCTTGAAATGGAATGGTGGTAAGCTAAGTCTACAGAATCCAACGCGGTGGAGGAATCATGCTGGAATGTTGCGGTCATGCCAAAGCGGCGGGGGGGTTGTTTTCCCGCCTCGCCCGCTATTATCGTCTTCGTTATCAAATCTTTGGCCTGGAACAAAGCCAGCGCCAGTTGGTGGCGGGTTTGGACAAGGTGAGCTACCAGGGTGCCAGCTTGCTGGAAATCGGTTGTGGCGTGGGATTCTTGCACCAATGGCTGTTGCATCAAGGTGCCAGCCAGGCGGTAGGCGTGGACTTGTCTCCCAGCATGTTGGCCGAGGCGGAGAAATTGGCCGGCAAGCAAGGGTTGGCGGACCGAGTGCGGTATCTGCAAGGCGATTTTCTAGTCTTGTCCAAGGATATGGCGCCGGCCGATATTACCTTGCTCGACAAAGTCATTTGTTGTTATCCCGATGCAAAGTCGTTGTTGGAATGTGCTTTGTCCAGGACCAGTAAGGCCATCGCCCTGACCTATCCCCGGGATATCGCATTGACCCGATTGGGCGTTAACGTGATGAACCGGGTGTTGACGTGGCGCGGCAGTGAATTCCGCACCTTTGTTCATGATCCCAAAAAAATCGAAAATTGGATCACCCGCCATGGCTTCCATAAGTGTTATCAGAATCACACGCTGACTTGGTTGACCCAGGTATTTGCGGCTGATTAGCAAGCTTTGCTTGCCAGGTTGTTGAGTTGTTTCCGTATTTGTACCGTGGGATGTTCTGGCCGTTAAGTTAAAGTGCCACTAGAGTGCCTCAATGGGTTTACAACCTGATGGTTTATTCTTTAACATGCATATTATCTGCTACATAAACAGGCCACCATTGTGATCGAACCTGTCGCCCTGGGCAATTTCTTTTTATTCTTTTTCGATGCCGCATTGGTCATTCTGGCCGCATTTTGTTATGCGGTGCTTTATGCATTGGGGCGGTTGCAGGGAAAAAAGCCTTATTTGGCCGCCGCCGTTGTCAGTTATGGGATATTGGCCATGGCGACCGCGGCATTGGCGGTGCTGGGCAATCTGAATGGCATGTGGCGGATTTTGGCGGGTCTGTTATTGGTAGGGTATGGGTTGGCGCCACTGTTGATATGGCGATTGTGCGTGGCCACCCATGAAACAGAGGTTGACTAGAGGGGGCGTGAATGATGGAAAACATACCATTTTGGGCATCGACCAATTTTTGGAAAAAAACGGCCATATGGGTGACGGCGGGTTCTTTCGTCGTCTTGATTTTTTTGACCTTCGACACCATGCGTCAAACCATGGCCGGTTCAGTCCGGGTGCCGGATTATACCGTTATCAATCGGCACATCGATTATCGATATGATGACAGACAACGGCGTTCAATACCGGTCATTGGTGGGGAAGCGCCGCTTTTCGGCAAGATCATGGATGCCAGTGAAGCGGAAAAATGGGTGACCCTGGGCAAGAAGACCATTCAGGCAAAAAATTGCATGAATTGCCATACCTTGCTGGGTAATGGGGCGTATTTTGCCCCGGATTTGACCAAAGCCTGGCTGGATCCCGCCTGGGGACCGGAAACGGTGCGTCCCCAGTTGATGAAAATGTTTCTCATGGATCCGGAGGGCAATGCCAGGACCTACGGCAGCGGGCGCAAAATGCCCAATCTGGGCATCACCGAAGAAGAAGCCAAGGGCATCATTGCTTTTCTCAAATGGATGTCTTCCATCAATACCAATGGATTTCCGTATAACTTCAAGACCGGGGGGTGAGGGTTATGGTCAGAGCATTTGACAGCAATTATTTAAACGGCGGGCAAAAACTGGCCATCAAGTATTTTTCGGTGGCGGTGATTTTATTTTTCGCCCAACTCTTGTTCGGTCTGTTGGCCGGGCTGCAATATCTGCATCCCGATTTTCTGCACGGCATCCTGGACTTCAATGTCAACCGCATGGTCCATATCAACGCCATGATTGTATGGATGCTCTACGGATTCATTGGCTCGGTCTATTGGTTTCTGGAGGAGGAAAGCGGCCACGAAGTAGTCGGGTTGAAATTGGGCAACCTGGGGTTTTGGCTGCTGACCGCCGCGGTGACGGTGGTGGTGCTGGTTTATCTGTTGGTACAGACCGGCCCCGGCAATGATTTTACCCGCTGGTTTATCAATGAAGGCCGAGAATACATAGAAGCGCCCCGCTGGGCGGATATCGGCATTGTGATAGTCATGCTGATTTTCTTCTACAACGTTGCCATGACCTTCGCCAGGGGAAAATGGTCAGGGATAGCCGGGGTGTTGACTCTGGATCTGATTGCTCTGGCGGGTCTGTACCTGGCCGGGATGTTCTATGTCACCAACATATCCATCGATCAATACTGGTGGTGGTGGGTGGTCCACTTGTGGGTGGAAGCCACGTGGGAAGTGCTGGTTGGCTGCATGGTGGCCTGGAGCCTCATTCATATCCTGGGGGCGCGCCGCAAAATCGTGGAAACCTGGCTCTATATCGAAGTGGCAATGATGTTTGGCTCGGGAATTCTGGGATTGGGGCATCATTACTTTTGGGCGGGGCAGCCGGAATATTGGCTGGCCATCGGCGGTTTTTTCTCGGCGCTGGAGCCCATCCCCCTGGTGGCAATGGTGGTCCACTCGATTTATGACGCTGGCGTGCATCACTTGCGGAACCGCAATCATCCCGCCCTGGCATGGATTATCGCCCATACTTTCGGTAATTTCCTCGGGGCCGGGGTGTGGGGATTCATGCACACCTTGCCGCAAGTGAACCTTTACACCCATGGTACCCAATGGACCAGTTCACACGGTCATCTGGCTTTCTTTGGCGCCTATGCCACGATCAATATCGCCTTCTTTTATTTGGCGGTGCAGCGCTGGCGCGGCGACGTCTGGATGGGGGCCAATCTGGTTGGCGGCTGGCGTTGGAAATGGGCGTTGACGTTGTTGAGCGTGGGAGTGATGGGGATGACCATCGCACTGCTCATTGCCGGTTACGAGCAATCATTCATCGAACGCGCCCAGGGCGGATCGACCTGGAGCGCCTACTTTGCCGCCCAGACCCACCCCTGGTTCGTGGAGTCCATGGCCTGGCGAATGTTGTTCGGCTGGGTCACGGTAGCCGGGTTTGTGCTGTTGGTGTGGGATCTTTTGACCGTTGGCAAATATGAAACCCGTCCCGTGGAGGCCTTGGCGGAAGAACCGGCTTTGACATCGGCTTGAATGGAGGTTTACCATGGGGAAGCGAACAGGGGCGGCCCTGCCTCGATGGCAGGGTTTGCCACCGGTTCCTGGAATGCCGGCCCGCAGGGCGGTTTGTTCTCGCCGGCAGGGCGCGTGGAGCAATCCTGGACCGCATTTTTATGCTGTTATGCAAATCCGTTATGGCTTATAACCAACTAAACTTTTCCGGGCCGGGGTTTTTCTCCATGGCGGTTTGCAAGTGCTTGTTTATGAACGGAAAAAAACGGGGGTGCAGTCGAGAATGTGACCTGATTGAAAAGGGATTAAGAC
>JALSQY010000298.1 GCA_026985035.1 Methylothermaceae bacterium | reverse complement strand
TCGCCGCCCGAAAGCGTCTTGGCCGGGCGCAGCGCACCGGTCCAGAGGTCCTCGACGTGGTAGACGCCGTCGGCCAGCCGGAAACGGTAGCGGTGCTGGGAAAGGGTGAAGAGCAGCTCGGAGGCGCGGGCCAGCATGTCCAGCTGCAAGCGTTCGAGCAGGTAGTCGGGGAACTTATGGCCCTTCAGGTCCTCGGCCAGCTGTTCCCAGACGCCCACCTGCTGCACCAACGCGGCGGCCTCCTTTTCGGCCTCGCGCCTCCGCTGCAGGTCGCGCTCGAGCCGTTCGAGACGCTCCTCGGCCGCACCGAGCCGCGACTCCAGCTCCGCCCTCCGCCGGCCGAGCCCGGCGAGCTGCGCCTTCTTCTGCTCGAGCTCCGCCGCTTCGATCCGGGGCTTGTTCTCGAGCAACCGGCCGACCTCTTCCAGTCGCTTTTCGACGTAGCCGCGCTCCTCGCGCCAGCGCGCGAGCTGCGCTTCCAGCCGCGCCCGTTCTTCGGGGCTGCGCCGCGCCGGGGCGACCTCGGCGGCGCTCGCAAACCCCAATTGCTGCAAAAGGGCGGCAACGCTCTCTTCCAAGGGCCCCAGCGCTTCGGCCAGCGCCTGGCGGCGTTCCCGAGCCGCGCGCAAGGCGGCGGACGCCTCTTCGACCTGCCGCCGCAGCCGCTCGCCCTCGCGGGCCCGCTTTTCCAGGCGGGCCAGACGCTCGCGCAGCGTGCGGGCGTAGGCCCCCGGCTCCTGGCCGCCGGTCTGGCGGGCCACCTCTTCCGCGAGGCCGCGGCGCATGGCGGCGAGCCTCCGCTCCAGCTCCGCGAGCTCGTCCACCTCCACCGGCGCGCCGGCTTCGAGGCGCTTCAGGTCGTCTTCAAGCAACGCCAGCTGCTGGTCCAGCTCGGCGATCTGGCGTTCGACGCCCTTGACCTCGCCGCTCGTTTCCGACCACCGGCCGCGCAGCTCTTGCAGCTCGGCCTGCTTCGCCCGCACCGCCTCCTCCAGCCGGGCGAGCGGGCCCGCTTCGGTAGCCTCGGGGAGCCTGCCGACCTCTTGCAGGCACAGCGGGCAGGGCTTGCCGGGCTCGAGCAGGTGGCGGTAGGCGGCCACCGAAGCGCGCTTCTGCTCCTCTTCGTAGCGGGCCCGCAGCCTTTCCACCTCGTCCGCCGCGCGCTTGCCCTCGGCAGTCAGGCTTTCGAGCGCCGCTTTTTTCTGCCGCAGCTCCCCCGCCAGCTCCTCCCGCCGGCGGGCCAGCTCGTCGCGGCGCTTGCGCAGGCGCTCCGCCTCGGCGGCCGCCCGCTGCCGCTCCCGCAAAGCCCGCAAGCGCTCCTCGGCCTCGCGGTAGACCCGCTCGTCGTAGGCCTCGGCCGGGCCCGGCCCCTCCGCCCCGCCAAGGACCGCCAGCGTGCGGGCCTTGGCCTCGAGCAGCGGCAGCGTTGCCACCCGGCCGCGCAGCGCTTCCAGCTCGCCTTCGTCGAAGCCTTCGTTATGCTTTTCCCATTTCTTGTTTGCCGCTTCGTACGCGCTTTCCAGCTTTTCAAGTTCGCGTTCCTGATTCGCGAGGCGCGCCCGCGCCTCTTCCAGCCGAAGCACCTCGGGCAGCGCCTTCTCGGCCGCGCGGGCGCGCTCGAGCCAGCCCTCCACCTCGGCCATCCGCCCGGCCTCGGCGGCGAGCGCCTGCCGGCGGGCTTCCAGGCGCGCCTTCTCCTGCCACAGCTCGGCCACCTCGTCCAGCCGCCGGACCTCTTTTTCCAGGCGTTCGATCTCCCCGACCAGCCGCCCGCGCTCCTCGCGCAGGCCTCGCAACTCCTCGCGCGCCGCCTCCACCGCCGCCTCGCTGGCCTCCCGGTAAACTTCGGCGCGCTGCTGCGCCGCCGCCAGCCGCTCACGCAGCTCACCCAGCCGCGCCACCGCCCGCTCGCGCAGCCCGGCCAGGCCGGCCAGGCCGTAGAGCGAGAAGAGCAGCTCGCGCCGCTCGCGGCTGTCGCCCTTCAAAAAGGCGTCGAACCGTCCCTGCGGCAGCAGGATCGCGCGGGTGAAGGCGTCGTAGTCGAGGCCCAACAGCCGCTCGACGGCGGCGTTGAGCGTCTTCACCTTTTCCGAGGCGCTCGACAGCTGCCACTCGGCGCCCAGCTGGCGCTCGAGCCGCGCCTCCGTCTTGCCGGCGATCACCCGCGTCACCCGCCAGACCTCGTCCCCCA
>JALSQY010000297.1 GCA_026985035.1 Methylothermaceae bacterium | reverse complement strand
GGCGGGCCCTCAACGTGGCCCGCCCTCCTCAGCAACAAAGAGAACGCCACGCAGCAAAACAGCCGAACTTGTTGATCAATAAGGCCGACATTGAGGCAGCGCGCGGCGATCGACCGCTAGGATCCCACAGGAGAAGTGTCAGATCTTCTCTACGTGCGCTCGCAGCGCGGCTTTAGCTGCAGCGGCATAAAATTTCGTGCTGCCTTGCAGGGGGAATAGCAGCCATTCGCTAGTTATTTAGGGATCTTCCCGGGAGGCTCGTTGAGATTTCTGGCGACCGCACCAAGCCTTCGAAATCGCCAACCAATAAACACTATTGTCTATTGGCCAGGGTGTTCTCAATTTTTTTCATTACTTCTTCCAGCGTGAGGCGTTCCTCTTCGGTCAAGCAATCCACAAGTTTTGCTTGGGTATCAACGTGGTCAACAACCACTTCGTCGATTTTCTCAAGCCCACTCGCGGTTAACTGGACATAAGCTTTTCGGGCATCGTTCGCGTCCACAACCCGTTCAATTAACCCGGCGCGCTCCAGCCTTTGGATTCTGTTGGTGGTTGATCCCGAACTGATCATCATCCAGTCCATCATTTCTCCTATCGACCTTCGATAGGGAGACCCTGCTCGCCTTAGGGTGGCCAAAACATCAAATGCAGCAGCATTGATACTGTGTTTCGCGAAAGTCGCATTCATCGAATTTGCGAATCGACTGGACACGCGGCTTACCCTCCCAACCGTGCCCATAGGGGTTACATCCAAGTCGGGACGTTGCGCCCGCCACTGCGAAAGGATTTCTTCAACTCTGTCCATGCCACTGTTCTATCGAGAAATTCTCTCTACCTCAAGATTTTTCTCTCTAAGTGAAGACAAATATCTTGACGTAAAGATATCCCACGGTATCTTCGCATCAAGATATTCTGGAGACACCATGAACAAGACCCAGGCAATCGCACTAACCGCCCTTGTCCCATTCATATGGGGAAGCACATTCGTGGTAACGACTGAATTGTTGCCAAACAGCGGTGCGTTTACGAACGCTTCGATACGGGCCCTTATGGCCGGGTTTCTGTTGCTCCTTCTGAACAGGGAATCCCCGAAAAAAGAATGGCTTTGGAAAATCGTGGTCGCCGGCGCGCTGAATTTTTCGATCTTCTGGTGGTTGCTGTTCGTGGCCGCATACCGCCTTCCTGGCGGCGTTGCCGCGACGGTCGGTGCCATCCAACCCCTTTTCGTCTATGCGCTGGCCGTTTGGCTGCTCAATTCAGAAATGAACTGGCGCATTTATTTCGTCGCTTGCTGTGGAATCCTTGGTGTCGCAATGCTTGCGATAACGCCCGCGGCAGAGATTGACCCGATCGGCATATCCGCTGCGATCGGCGGCGCCTTCTCCATGGCGATGGGTGTCGTTCTGACCAAACGCTGGCAGATGCAAGTCTCCCCTTTGTCGTTCGCGGCATGGCAGCTAATCGTCGGTGGGGCTTTGTTGTTGCCTGCTGCGATCGTGCTCGAAGAGCCCTTTGCTCCGATGACGGTTAACAACCTGGCCGGTCACCTGTTTCTAGGTGTGATCGGCGGAGCGCTCACCTATGCGATCTGGTTTAAGGGCATATCACGTTTGGGCCCTGTTATCCCAACGACGCTTGGGTTCTTTAGCCCACTGACGGCCATGTTACTGGGTTGGCTCATCTTGGACCAAACCCTGACGATGATCCAAATTTTGGGCGCGTTCGTGGTCCTGAGCAGTGTCATGACTGGTGTATGGCTCCAGACCAACGACACGAGAACATTCTCTGTCAGAAATTTGGTAAAGCAAAAAACTCCAACTTCCGGCTCAAGGTCAGGGTGTTCGCCCAAAGACCCGGAAGAATACACGAACGATCCGTTCTCACATCCCGATATTCGAAAGATGTCAGCGAGGGAGACATCGGACCTGCCGATCGAACCCCGCCGCATCCTGCCCAAATAGTCGACGCAAATCTTTATGACTGGAGACTACAATGACCTCATCAGAACAAAATTCCTGCGCATCGATGGAACTGACGAATTCGTTGATCGCCAAGTATAATGCGAGGCTTCCGGTGTGTTCATTGATCGTCAGGACTTTCAGATTGAATCCGTTCTCGGCGAAATTGAATTTTTGCTCATCCGAAATTCCCGGAGCGCCGAAATATGTCGGAAACTCGGCATCATAGGAATGGGT
>JALSQY010000296.1 GCA_026985035.1 Methylothermaceae bacterium | reverse complement strand
GCAAATTGAAGACCTTTCCGATCATGCCCGCATTCTAGCCCTGACCTACCCTGAAACAGGTGGTATCGAGGAGTGGGCCCGTGACATCACTAAACTGATGCAAAAAGCCGGGCTTGAAAAAGCGACGGTTCTCGGCACCTCTCTGGGTGGCTATCTAGCGCAGTATTTCGCGGCGACCTATCCGGAAATGGTTGAAAATCTAGTGGCGGCAAACACGTTGGGGGCTGTCGGGTTTTTGGCAAATACGCCGCCATATAATCAGGCTCTGGATAATATTCCAATTGAGAGCCTGCGTCAGGGGTTTGTCACGGCTTTGCAGGGAAAAAAAGAGGATAACCCTGAACGGAACGACCTTACCGGATTTCTGTTACGCGAAGTTAATGGACGGATCAGCGAAGCAGAGCTTCGGGCCCGTCTGAAAGCGCTCAAGTTTGGACCGCCATTGCCCGAACAAACCCTGTTATCTAAATACATTTACTGTGTCGAATCCACCGATGACCCCATTATTCCGGAAATGCTGCGGCAAGCCGTTCGCGCGCAGCTTGCCCCTGCCCGCACGTTCCGCTTTTTGCACGGGGACCATTTCCCGTATCTGATCCAGCCGGACGCCTATACTGGGTTGCTGAAAGAAGTTATGGGTCTGGACCACACAAGCCATCTGTGGCCATCAGGAAGGATTGCAGAATTATGATTGTTCTCTCCAGCAAGGACGTCTCTGACATACTGACACCGGATATCGCAAAAGAACTGGTGGCAAAGGCGCTAGTCGCGGCCTCGCAAGGTGCGGCCAATCTTCCGCTTCGGACCGCGATTGATGTTGGCGGGAACAACAGGTTGGGGATCATGCCCGGCGCGTTGCCGGACGCCGGATGTTTCGGGGTGAAACTGATCAGCCTGTTTCCGGACAATCCGTCCAAAGGGTTCTCCTCGCATTCGGGTATCATGGTTGCCTTTGAAAGCGAACATGGTCAACCGACGGCGATCATGGATGCCGGTATTCTGACGGCCATTCGCACCTCGGCAGCAAGTGCGGTCGCTACCGATCTTCTGGCCCGCAGGGATGCCGCGTCTTTGCTGATTGTCGGCACGGGCGAGCAGGCAGAATTCCATCTGGCTGCAATGCTGTCTGTCCGCGCTATCAAACTGGTGCGTATTGTCGGGCGCAGCATGGAACGGGGTGAAAAATTTGTATCCGCAATGCGCCACAGGTATCCTGAACTGGATATATCGGCCCACCAGAATGTGCGGGATGCCGCAAAGGGGGCCGATCTGATCTGCACGGTCACCTCGTCACAGGATACTGTTTTGCAGGGGGATTGGGTCGGGTCGGGCTGTCACGTCAATGCCGTGGGGGCGTCTATTCCGGCCATGCGGGAAATCGACGAAGACCTGATTGCCAAGTCATCGCTTTTTGTTGATTACCGGCCATCGGCCTTTGCCCAGGCCGGTGACATCATCAAAGCCCTGGAAAGCGGGCGGATAACAAAATCCCACATCATCGGCGAAATTGGTGAAGTTTTAACCAACAAGTCAAGTGGCCGCAGGCACGACGAGGAAATCACCCTGTTCAGGTCATTGGGAATTGCAGCGCAAGACCTGATCTGTGCCAATTACGCTTTTGAAACAGCGATGCGGCGCGAAATCGGAACCAGGGTATCGGTTACCTGACCGCAAGTTGGGCCATGCCCTCGTCCATAGAAATGACCGGTGCATACCCCAATTCCTTGCGGGCTTTTTCGATGTTCAGGGTTACCTCGACCCCAAGGGTTGCATATTCCTGCCAGCTCATCGGGCCATGCAGCTTGCCAGCAGTCAAATTGCTGGCGTATTCGCCTAACCTTACAATGGGCGCAACCAACCAGCGTGGCACATTTTTTGTTAGCACATCAATGCCTTGTGTTGCCAATAGGCGGGATATAAAGTCCCTGAATGTCAACGGGGCGCCATCAGTAACAAAATAAACTTCCCCTGCGCGCCCCTTTTCCAATGCCAGCAGCATTGCATGAACGACATTGTCGATGTGGGTGGTTGACGTCAGATATTCCCCCCCGTCAATCCACGCCAGCTTGCCGTTTTTGGCGGCTTTTATCAGCTGGGGCAGCGCGGTTGTGTCATCCCGCCCCCAAACAAAGCGCGGGCGCAGAACCACCACATCAAACCCTGTTTGGGCGGCAGCAAGCGCGATCTGTTCGGCCCTTGCTTTGGTGCGGG
>JALSQY010000295.1 GCA_026985035.1 Methylothermaceae bacterium | reverse complement strand
CGCCATTGTGCTGGATGAGGTGCCGCTGATCCGGCGGCTGCCGGCTGAATTTCACAGGCCGCTGGAGGGCAAGATCAACCTGTTCCTGAACCAGGTGCAGTTCGTCGGGCGCGGCGGGCTGGAGGTGAGCGAGAAAATGGAGCTGTCGATTGCCGCGCAGGCCTGCCTGCTGGTGGTGAATATCGACCAGTGGTACAAAAACCTGCGCACGATCCTGATCTATCCCGGCGCCTTCAAATCGCTTCAGAAACAGCACAGCGGCTATGTGGTGACCGAACGCGAAATCGTGCGCACGGGGGAAAGCTGGCTGCGCGGGCCGGTGGTGCTGTCATGGGCCGACAGCGAGCAGGGGGCGTTGAATGACAGGGACGGGCACAACGTGGTGCTGCATGAATTCGCGCACCAGATCGACAACCTGTCGGGCCATACCGACGGCGCGCCCCTGATGAACAAGGGCCAGAGCTTTGCCGATTGGGCGCGGGTGTTTATCGAGGCCTACGAGCGCCATGTGCGGGCTGTCGAGCGGGGGCATCACACGGTGATTGATCCCTACGGGGCCGAGGGCCATCAGGAGTTTTTCGCGGTGTCGGTCGAGGTGTTTTTCGAGAAGCCACAGGCGCTGAAACAGGCCGAGCCGGAGGTTTACGAGCAGTTGGTAGAGTTGTTTCGGCTGGACCCTGCGGGGTGGTAGGGGGCCCTATACTATAGGAGGTTACTAATGCTGGAATTTCTGATGGTTATCATTTTCATTGGTAGCGTGATCGTATTATATGTATCACGATTACCCTCTATTAAAGGGGCGCGTGGCGAGGCTCGCGTCAACTCTTTTCTAAGGTCAAATCTGAATAGTCAACAGAATTACATCCTGTCTGATCTGACGCTCCCAACTACAGGTGGTACAACCCAAATTGATCACATTGTTCTTTCCCCGAATGGTGTTTTTGTTATCGAAACGAAAAATATGTCAGGATGGATTTTTGGTGATGCCAACCAGTCGCGCTGGACGCAGGTATTTCGCCGCCAAAAATTTCAATTTCAAAACCCGATCAGGCAAAACTACAAGCATATCAAAGTCGTGCAAGACCTTCTTGGTATCGAGATGCGGCAAATATATAACGTGGTAGTTTTTGTAGGTTCCGCAGAACCAAGGACAATAATGCCAGAGAATATCCTTTGGGATAGCGGAGACCTTCTAAGGTATATTCGGTCAAAACAACCTATATGTTTTTTTAATAGGGATCTCCAAAGTTTTATGGAGAAGCTGAAAAACGCGGCTCTTGAAAAGAGTCGAAAAACAAGCCGCGCCCATGTTGGGAATGTGAGGAAAATGTTAGCAGAGCGGCAAAACGATAAAACCAAATGCCCAAGATGTAGGGCCAATATGGTGGAGCGGACCAATCACAAAACAGGCGAGAAATTCCTTGGGTGTTCTCGATATCCTAAGTGTAAAGGAACAAGGGAGTTATAATTCAATGCTGCCGGCCGCGAAGTTGTCGAGATTCTGGCGTGTTTCCTTGCAGGTTATTGGAATGCGCCCTGCAAAGCACAGCCTGCCCACTCGCCCCCGTCATTTTGCAATAAAATGACAGCGCCCGACCTCCCCATGGAGGGCGCTTTGCAATGGTGCGATTGCTTGAAAGGTAAAAGATTTACGCAGGTATTGTGGCAAGAGGAACCTGTTGTGCCACGCGCCCACCAGGTCGGGCGCTGCCATTTTACTGCGCGTTGGCGGCACAGTATTGCGCAAATCTTTTGGAGGGGGAAACATTTATTACCGCCCGAACAACCGCCGTGCAAACCGTGAAAACAGCCCTGTCTTCTCGCCGCCATTCACCGTTAGCCCGCCCCCGTTGCCCGCTGGCCCCTCTGGCGGGTCAAGCGGATTGCGTCCACCAATCGGGGCATTTCCCTTGAATTGCAGGCGGTGCAACTCGGCATAGGTGCCGCCGCGTTTCAGCAGGTCTTCGTGGGTGCCTTGATCGACCACGCGCCCCTTTTCCATCACCACGATTTTATCGGCGCTCTGGATGGTGGACAGGCGGTGGGCGATGACCAGTGTGGTGCGCCCTTTGGACAGGCGTTCCAGCGCCTTTTGCACCACCGCTTCGGAATGGGCGTCAAGCGCCGAGGTGGCCTCGTCCAGCAGCAGGATCGGGGTATCGCGCAGGATGGCCCGCGCGATGGCGACGCGCTGGCGCTGACCACCCGACAGGT
>JALSQY010000294.1 GCA_026985035.1 Methylothermaceae bacterium | reverse complement strand
AGGGGCCGGGGGTGAGGGGAAAACACCGTTGCTTTCATCCGCTTAAGCTCTCACCTCAACCCCTATCCCAGCGGGAGAGGGCTTCAATATATCAAGTATGAACGGGAAAAACGGCAGTCATTCGATTGCCCTAGTAAAGTGCTTGGAAATGAAAGATCAAAAAGTTTTGTCATTTCGCCAATTCCGGATAGGGGGTTTGAATAACCACGCCGGATTGCAATTGGTCCAAAAGCCCCGATTGCTTCAAGACATAACCCCCGCCGAGCACCAGGGCGAGCGAGATGAGAATCGTTGCCGCGATTTTCCATACACTGTAAGGCCGCCCGCCCGCCACCTTGCCCGAACGGGCATTGATGACGACCCTATAAGGCTGGTTGCGATAGCGGTAAGCGGCAATCCAGACCGGAAGCAGGCAGTGCTTGTAGGTAGTATGTAAATGGCGGGTGTGTTTGCGGTAAATTTGCTGGAGGTCACCGCCGATATCGAAACGGATGTCTTGATCGATAATTTGGTCCATGATTTGCCGCGCTTGATCGAATCCTTCCGCCAGCTGCACTTGATAGGCTTCGCTCTCAAACCCGCTGAGATAGCGTTCATCGAAAGGCATCAGGTTTTCCAGGTCCCAGGGGGCGATGCGGTCCAGTATCTGCCGGGGCAAGGTGCGGCTGGCGCCGATCAAAACGTCGTCGAAATACCGGCTTACGGTTCCGCTGACCGGATACCAGCGGATTTTTTGCACCTGTTGCAACCGCCGCACGGGGCGGCCGTTTTCGATGACGGTGACTTCGCGGGTTTCGTAATAGATGATGCCCCGGGCGCCGCTATAGGTGGTTTCCGTGTGACTGTCATAGGTCCAGAAGGGGAGATACATTCCCTTGAGCCGTCCTTCCTCGCGGGCGAATTTTTGTAGGCTCGATGGGGCAAACCATAAGCTTTTCAGCCATTTCCTGAAATATTGGCGGGCGGTTTTTTGATCGATGCGGAAAGGCAAGAGGGATTCCGGCGGGATGGGGCGGAGGGCTTCAGGGTCTATGAGGACCGGGTTGTCACAAAAAGGGCAGCGGCCGGCATGTAAGGATGTCTTGAAATGAAACGATGCGCCACAGGAAGGGCAATGAATTTCCGGGGGAGGGATATTTCTGGGCGCCTGGGCGATGGTTTCCAGGGCTTGTTGAAAATCGTATTCGACAATGGGCCGGGAACTCGCTTCAATCCGGTTTTCATAGCCGCAATGGGGGCAGATCATTTGTCGCTCCCCTGGGGAAAAAACCAGCGCCGCGCCACATTGCTGGCAGGGGAAGCGAGTGCCGGTGATTATTGGTTGGTCAGACATCCACAGTGGAATTTAAAGTCCTTGACAGTCACTGTCCAAAAGCAGGGGGCTCTCCGCTTCTGGGCAGCAGTGACGCCCTTTTACGGTAATGGAGGAGGCTGGCTGGAAAATAACGGGGCGAGTTCAGATACCTGTTTGGCGGGTGTCCATTCTTCCAGGGAAGGGGTCCACACCAGGGTATCCGGCCGAATGTCACCGCTACGGATTTTTGCTTCCACGGTAGCCAAATCCAGAGGTCCAAGCCGTTTGCCTTCGCGGGCGATATAAAAGGATTGGGTGGAAGGCAGTGGCGGGGGTTGGGTGGGAGCGGATTGGGTGATTTGCTTCCCCAGTTGTTGTCCCATGGCGATGCCGGCGCCCATGGCCAGGCCATCGGAAGCCCCGCTACCGCCGGTGGTCAGGGAACGGGCGGCCTGGAATTGAGTATATTGGCGCAGATTGCCAACCATTCCCATGCTGGTGCGCTGATCCAGGGCTTTTTCCACTTCGTCGGGCAGGGAAATATTTTCCACCAGCAGTTTGGTCAGTTCCAGACCGTACTCGGCGAACTCGGGCTGTAATTTGGCGGTGACGAATTGTCCCAGGTCATCGTAGTTGGCGGCTAAATCCAGGATGGGGATATTGGCCTCGCCCATAATGGAGGCAAAGCGCGAAGCAATCAGGTTCCGGAGTTGGCCGGTAATTTCCCCGGTTTGAAAGTGGCCGTCGGTGCCGACAATTTCCTTCAAGAAAGTGATCGGTTCTTTGATCCTGAGTCCGTAAGTGCCAAAAGCTCTCAGCCGCACCGGGCCGAATTCAGGGTCGCGCAACATCAGCGGGTGTTTGGTGCCCCATTTGAGGTCAGTAAAGCGGCGCATATTGAGGAAATACACATCCACTTTGAAGGGGCTCTTGAAACCGTGGGGCCAATTCTCCAGCGTGCTGAGAATGGGCATATTGTTGGTTTCCAAGCGGTATAACCCCGGCTCGTACAAATCGGCAAGCCGGCCTTCGTTCACCAGCACCGCCACCTGGGATTCTCGCACCGTGAGCATGGCGCCGTATTTGATCGCGTGGTCGTGGCGTTCGAAACGGTAGACCAAGGTATCATTACTGTCATCGGTCCACTCGATGACATCGACAAACTCACCAAACAGCCAGTCAAACAAACCCATGACGATCCCCCTTTATGGCGATGTGGGTTGATCGGGGGTATGAGCGCGGGCAGCAGACAGCGCTTGGCGCAAATCGGCTTCGCATTTTTGCAACTCCACCAGCGCCTGGGAACGCTTGCGTTTGCCTTCATCGGCGATTTTCAGGCTTTCCTCGATGGTTTCAATCAAGGTGCGGTTGGCCTTTTTCACCGATTCAATGTCGAATACGCCCCGCTCCAGTTGTTTGCGGGTTTCGGCATTGGCGGTTTTCAGGCTTTCGGCGGTGGATTCCAAGAGTTCATTGGTCAAATCCGTGGCCGATTTCAAGGTGCTGGCGGCTTCGCCGGAACGGTAAATGGTGACCGCCAGGGCCAGTTGCTGGCGCCACAAGGGAATGGTGTTGACGATGGTGGAGCCGATTTTGTTTACCAGGCCCTTGTCGTTTTCTTGCACCATGCGGATACTGGGAAGGCTCTGCATGGCCACTTGCCGGGTCAGGCGCAGGTCATGGACGCGCCGCTCCAGCTCGTCGCGGGCGGTACGCAGGTCTTTCAGGGCCTGGGCATCCAGGACTTCGCCACTATCGTCGGCTGCCTTTTGCTTGGCGGGAATGATTTCCGTATCCAATTGGCGCAGTTTTTCCTCGCCGGCGGCGATATAGCGATCCAGTTCCTTGAGGTAGTCCAGATTCGCTTCGTAAAGGCGGTCCAGGGAGGTGATATCGGTCAGGAGTGTGGTTTTGTGTTCTTCCAGTTTGTCCACGGTGCTGTCGATTTGCTTGCGGACTTCTTCGTAGCGTTGCAGAAATTTGACCACGGGCCGGGCTTTGCCGAACAGGCGGGCGAAGAATCCCGGCTTTTTGTTCAGATCCAGTTCGTCCAGATCGAACCCGCGCAGGGTGGCGACCATATTGTTGAGATCCGCTCCCACCGTTCCCATGTCTTTATTTTTTACCCGTTCCAGCATGTGGTCGGATACTTCGGTGAGTTTCTCCTGGGCCTGGCTGCCAAAGAACAAAATCGATTTTGTGTCATCGATGTTTATTTCCTGGAGTTTTTGTTCAATGGCCCGTTGTTCTTCCGGAGGCGCCTTGGCTAATGTCAATGGCTCACCGGTAAAGATTTCGCTGCCTTCGATGGTGGCAGGATGGGAAGTGGATTCATTCATGGCTTTCCTCCTTTGATATCAGGGTTTGAGCAACCCTTCCTGTTTCAATCGAGTTTGCAATACCTCGATTTGCACGTCCAGGTCAAACAATTCGTTTTCCAGCAGTTTTTGTTGCTGTTGCTGAAAGACTTGCTCGATGGTCTCCAGCAGCTGACGAAAATTATCCTCCAGTTGGGGAGAGCCGGCTTGAAGGTGGGTTCTGGCATAACCTTCGGTTACTTTGCGGGCGCCATCCAGATAGACTTTCAGAAATTTCCTCGCCCGCCGCAAATCCGCCGGATCACGGGCAATTTCATCGAGTATTTGTTGGGCAATTGCCAAAATGCGCTCGATGCGCTCGTTGAATTCCCGGTTCTGGATTTGCCCGTTTGCCGTTTCAATTTGCTCCAGAATGGTTTCAGCTTCTTCAATGGCGGCGGCAGCTTCGGCATCCTGAATGCCAAAGTCTTTGGGCAGGCGGGAACGGATATCAAAGCCGTAATTTAAATACATCCCCCATAGCGCGCCCAGGCCGAATGCAGGCACAATCCACAAGGAATAGCCTGCCCCGAGCCATGACAGTGCCGCGGTCGTCCCCGCCACCAGCAAGGCGGCCCGGGTTTTGAATTTTGTTTTTTTGCCAATGAATTTACGGCGGGGCTTGTGCTCTTCTTCCAGCCCCAGTTGCAGCCACCTGGCTGCCAGACAATATAAGAAGTAACCGCAAGCGTTGACGATAACCCCGTAAAGATCGCCTCGAATCAGGGAGATCAAGGCCCCTGGGATCAAGGGTAACGGTAGCAGATACAGTAACAGGCCCTTTGGAATCCGGGGTTTTCGCGGTTTGCGGACAAAGATTTTGGGTTTGGTATCGGTCATCGGGAAAGGAAAGAGAGCAATGGGGCATTTTCAACCCGGGCTTCCAACATGCTTTGGCAGCTGACGGTGGTAATAGTGGCGAGCAGCAGCAAAAAACCCAAGAGTTTACGCAGCGTTTTTGGTGGCATGTCAAAAGACCTGTTTAGCAAATAATCTTTGCCATTCTAACATTCACCAACGCGTTGCTGGAGGGAAAGGGAACGATGTGGCAATGAAAAAGGCGATTCTTCTGTTGGGAACCTCTTAACAAGTCATCCTTGGCTTTGTTCAGAGAGCGAAAAACAAAAATTGTGATTTTTGTTTTTCTCACAAGGTCAATCACTTACAGTGAGTGGCTCCTGCGGCACCTCCATGTGCCGCAGGAGCCACTGATTTGACTCAGAGGCCCCCTTGAGGAAACGGTGAATCATCCATTGAGTCAGACAAATCTGATAATAAAATAGATCAATACAATGGCAATATGGGTGGAAGCTTATGTTTTGGCGTGTTCTGACTTCAATTGCTTTGCTAGTGGCCAGCTGGATGCTGATGGTGTTGGTGGATAATACCCCGGGCCGTTTGGGATGGCGGGAAGCCTTGATCATTCCCATAGTTATCTATGCGGCTTGGCAAGGGGCCAAGGAACTGATGGAGTGGTACCGGCAAGAAGGTTGAAAAGACCTTTTGTGAATAAGCCCGTTGCCTTCCCGCAATGTGCTTATTTGTAGTAGTCCAGATTTGATCTGACAGTTACCGGTTTGCATGCCGGGGAAGCAGGTCTGCCGGACCGAAATACATCCTTGAATTTGGCCCCCTAGAATTTAGCCCCACGGTGGTAGTCCATGGCCGCCGGCAGACCCAGTCCCCGGGCGGGAAAGTGAGCCCCAGCCATGTTTGCTATGGAGAGAGCCTGAATAGAAAGCAGGACGGGGGACGACAAGATATTGAAGATAGACAGAACGGCACCATACCAGCGGTGCCGTTCTGTTGCAGTTGAGGAATCTAAGCCAGGGATGCCCGCAATAACTTGGCCGCCGTCACCAGATGTGTCAGCGCTTCGTCCACTTCAGGCCACTGGCGGGTTTTAAGGCCGCAATCTGGATTGACCCATAACCTGTCCACTGGGATTTTTTCCATTGCCGCTTCCAGCAGCGCCACGATTTCTGCCACCGTTGGGATATTCGGGGAATGGATGTCATATACGCCAGGGCCAATTTCGTTGGGGTATTCGAAATTGGAAAAAGCATCCAGCAGTTCCATCTTCGAGCGGGAGGTTTCGATGGTGATGACATCGGCATCCAGGGCCGCGATGGATTCGATGATATCGTTGAATTCGGCGTAACACATGTGGGTATGGATCTGGGTTTCATCCTTGACGCAGGCAGCCGCTATGCGGAAACTGCGTACCGCCCATTCCAAATAGGCGGGCCAGTCTTTTTTCCGCAGGGGCAATCCTTCCCGCAGGGCGGGTTCGTCAATTTGAATGACACCGATGCCCGCCTTTTCCAAATCCGAAACCTCATCCCGCAGCGCCAGGGCGATTTGCAGGCAAGTATCGCTGCGGGGCAGATCATCGCGCACAAAAGACCATTGCAGCATGGTGACAGGGCCGGTCAGCATGCCCTTCATGGGTTTATCGGTCAAGGATTGGGCATAACGGATCCATTCCACCGTCATGGCCCGGGGGCGGGCCACATCGCCATAAATGACCGGGGGCTTGACGCAACGGGAACCGTAGGATTGCACCCAGCCGTTTTCCGTGAAAGCATAGCCGGATAACTGTTCACCGAAATATTCCACCATGTCGTTGCGTTCCGGTTCTCCGTGCACCAGGACGTCCAGGCCGTATTCTTCCTGTTTTTTCACCATGAAGGCAATCTGTTCCCGGAGAAAGGCCAGATAATCCGGTTCCGGTATGTCCCCGTTTTTGAATGCCCGGCGCTTGGCGCGGATTTCCCGGGTCTGGGGAAAAGAACCTATGGTGGTGGTTGGCAGCAGCGGCAGTTGCAGCTTTTGCCGCTGGGCTTGGCGGCGGATCGCATAGGGATTGGCCCGTTGGTCGTAACCTTGCGGAATTTCCGACATCCGCTGGCGCACTTCTGGGTGGGTGACCCGGCTGGAATGCCTGCGGGCATCGAGTGCTTTCCTGCATTCGTCCAATTGTTGGGCAACGCTGTCTGGGCCTTCGGACAAGGCGCGCTTCAGGGTAACGACTTCGTCCAGTTTTTGAACGGAGAAGGCCAGCCAGCTTTTCAGTTCCGGATCGAGTTTTGTCTCTGCGGAAAGATCCACAGGTGTGTGTAGCAGGGAACAAGAAGGAGCCAGCCACAGATTCCCGCCCCGGCGCTGATGCATCGGTGCCAGCTTTTCCAATTGTCGGTCCAAATCAGCGCGCCAGATGTTGCGGCCGTCAATGATGCCTGCCGATAAAACCTTGTGGGTGGACAGCCAGTCATCCACCCGGGCTAATTCACCGGCACCACGCACGCCATCCACATGCAGGCCGGCCACAGGCAGATCACAAGCCAGTTTGAGGTTGTCTTCCAAGGGCCCAAAATAGACCGTCAGCAATTGATTGAGGCCGCGGATCTGGAGCTTGTTGTAGGCATTTTCAAAAGCAGTTTGCCATTCGCCAGGCAAATCCAGAGCCAGAATCGGCTCGTCCATTTGTACCCAGCTAATCCCTTGGGCCGATAATCTGGCCAGAATTTCCCCATAGACGGGTAATAGGCGGGGCAGCAGATCCAGCTTATTGAATTTGTCATCCTGGCATTTGCCGAGCCACAACCAGGACAAGGGACCCAGGATGACGGGTTTGACCGCCTCGCCTGCCACCGCCTGGGCTTCGGTGGTTTCCTTGAACAACTTGTCGGATGACAAGCTAAAGGTTTGCTCAGGATGCAGTTCCGGTACGATATAGTGGTAGTTGGTATCGAACCACTTGGTCATCTCACAGGCGGGTTGAGGGTCACCGCTGGGGGCCCTTCCCCGGGCCATGCGGAAATAGGTATCCAGGGAGACATTGCCGCCGCTGTGCTGGAACCGCTCGGGAACACAACCCAGCAGGCAACTCGTATCCAATACGTGGTCATACCAGGAAAAATCTCCCGCCGGAATCCAGTCCAGGCCAGCTTGCAGTTGCAACTGCCAATGCCGCTGGCGCAGCGCTTGGCCGGTTTGCTCCAGGGCTTGGCTGTCGATTTTTCCTTGCCAATAGGCCTCGACGGCCTTTTTCATTTCCCGCTTGATGCCGATGCGGGGAAATCCCAGGTTATGGGCGATGGTCATGGTGATGCACTCCTTGTTCGATTGGGTTGACCGGATAAGTATGGCTAGGTAATTTTATGAATTCAATTGATGATTATTCAATTTTTAATGAGCTTTATTCATGAATATAGAGATAAAGCATCTTCGTACCCTGAAAATGCTGCAACAAACCGGCAGTTTGGTGGGCGCGGCCCAGCGCTTGCATCTGACTCAATCTGCCTTGTCCCACCAACTGAAGGGGTTGGAAGCGCTGTGCGGTAGCGCCTTGTTTTTGCGCAAGAGCAGGCCGCTCGCCTTTACCCCCGCAGGTAAACGCCTGTTGGCTTTGGCGGATCTGGTTTTGCCGGCAGTGCAGGCGGCCGGGCGGGATTTGGCCCGCTTGAGCGGAGGGCAGAGCGGCCGTTTGTTCCTTGTCATTGAGTGTCACAGTTGTTTCGAGTGGTTGTTGCCGGCCATGGACGTTTACCGCGAGGCCTGGCCGGAAGTGGAAATGGATCTGACCTTGGGGTTCAGCTTTGAGCCGATTCCGGCTTTGCTGCGGGGCGATGTGGATCTGGTGGTCAGTTCCGATCCTGTCCCCATTCCAGGGGTGGTCTATGAACCCTTGTTTGCCTTCCAGGTGATGTTGGCGCTGGCCAAGGATCATCCCTTGCTGGAAAAACCGCTCATTGTGCCTTCCGACTTGCAGGATCAAACCCTGATCACCTATCCCGTGGAACGGGAACGGCTCGATGTCTTCAAAAATTTCCTCGATCCTGCGGGTATCAACCCCATCGGCCACAGGACTTGTGAGCTTACGGCGATGATGCTGCAACTGGTGGCCAGCCGCCGGGGGGTGTGTGTCTTGCCCAATTGGGCGTTGGCGGAGTATCTGGCCCGGGATTATGTGGCGGCCCGGCCTTTGGGGCCCGAGCCCATGTGGGGGACATTATATGCCGCCATCCGGGAAGATGAGCGCCATCTCAGTTACATGAAAGAATTTCTCGAGACTGCGCGGGAGGTGTCTTTTAAGAATCTCAAGGGAATCCGTGTTGTCAAGGATAGTGGTTTTGACTGAACAGGTTGCACCATTGCCTGTAAGTTTTGCGCGGCCAAGGGACTGGGGGCGCTTCATGCGGTATAGGCTTTGGAGCTGACACAGCGTGTTATGGCAGCCGCCGGTTTCTGCCTGTGATAACATTTGCTCCCATCGTAACCAAATTTTTTCGGTAATTTTTAAAAGGTATATGCATGTGACAACCACTGAAGAGTTACTCCAAACTGTCATCGATGCCCTTGATGAATTAAAAGCCCAGGACCTCTCTGTCATTGATGTCCGCAATAAAACCAGTGTGACGGATTATATGGTCATTGCCTCTGGCACTTCCGATCGCCACGTTCACGGTTTGGCCAAAAACGTGGTGGAAAAACTCGCCGAGCGGAAGATCAAACCCTTGGGCGTGGAAGGAGAGCATGCCCGGGATTGGGTGTTGGTGGATTTGGGGGATGTGGTGGTGCATGTAATGTTGCCCCAGACCCGGGAACACTATCAACTGGAAAAATTATGGCAGGTGGATTTTGCCGAAGAAGCCACCAGTGGATAGTGGCCTTATCAAGGCAATCGAATATGTAGCTGATCTTTTTTGCCTTGGGTATCCAGCCAGGCGATTTGCAGCGAATCGCCGGGACTGCTTTCCCTAATCCTGAAAACGAAAAAGGGATCAGGCGCCATCCCGGCTTCCAACCGTCCCTCGAAAATCAGCTCTCCATTCAAAACCAGATTGAACTTTTGGATATATTCTTTCGGCCAGGGCGCTTGGGTATCCAGTGCCGAGGAAGCCTGCATCAGCAAGCGTACTTCGACGCTGCCATCGGCGTAACGTTTGCTGCGGTGTTCTATTTGCATCAGTCACATCCCTTGCTCACGTTGATCTTGGAGTGCTGGCTGTAATAGCGGCCATTGGCCCGGACGATGGCGATGATGGTGCTGTCCATGAGTACCCTGACCCGGGTTCGGAAGTAAGGGGCCATGATTTTGGGATTGAGGTTGATCCGGGCAACCAGAGGATTCGGGTTGTTCTCTACCAGCACGGCCATGAAATCTGTTTGCTTTAGTTGGCAATCAATTTTGATCGGGACTGCCATTCTGCTTTCCGCCGTCGTGGGCGTAATTAAACCGACGCCGGGGTGAGGAGTGGGTTTTTGTCCTTGCAATAATTGTTGCAAGGTTTCCTTTAATGGCTTCCCGGCGTCCACGGTGCCAGGAAACCATAAACTGCCTGCCAGCCACAAGTTGTGTTGAATGAATTGTCGCCGCGATAGCCGTGTCATTGGCTTTCCTCGAACAAAGCCCGATAGGCCATTGCTGCCTGTTTTGGATCCGCTTGGCCGAAAATGCCGTTGATCACTGCCAAAAGGTCTGCGCCGGCTTGCAACAAGGCTTTGCCATTGTTTGGCGTAATCCCGCCAATGGCGACAATCGGGCACCTGATGTGCTGTTTTGCTTGGCGCAACACTTCTTTGGAAGCGGGAACTGCTTCTGGTTTGGTGGGAGAGGGGAAGAAGGCGCCAAAGGCCACATAAGTGGCGTGATCTTCAAACGCCGTGATCGCCGCTTGCAGATTGCCATAGCAAGAAGCGCCGATAATCGCCCGT
>JALSQY010000293.1 GCA_026985035.1 Methylothermaceae bacterium | reverse complement strand
CGGCTCCCGACATTGACGGGGTCATGCTCGATCCTGCTTCGGTAGAGCTGGCCGTGGGCGATTCGACTACCGCAACGCTTACGTTCAGCAATGCGGGCGATGCCAGTCTGGACTACTCCGTATCCTCCGATCTTTCGCAGGTGACCGTTTCCAGCAGCGCTAGTGGATCGGTCGGCCCGGGCGCAACCGCCAGCGTGGGCCTCACCTACACGTGCAAACCCGATGAACCTGGGAAGTTCGAGGGGCTGGTGACGATTTCCAGCAATAACGCGAGTGAGGTTAGAGCATCGGCTTCGGTAACCATAAACTGTATTGCTCCAGTCGTTTCTATTCCCCCTCTACAGGATCCGTATATCACAGCCATAAATTATATAGGTTTGCCAAACCGAACAAGCAATGTTTTGCCAAACACATTCGATTTTCGTGAATCGGGCGAGAAATTACCGTTGGAATTTTGGTTGGAACTTCCTGAGTGGTTGGATCTAGCACCGGTATCCGGTAAATTGTCGCCCGGTGAAAGCTATGCAGTACTTGCGGCTACTAAAACTCAAAGCATCCACTGCGGTGACCCAGGTGAAAAGGAGGGGCAGATCGTTGTGCATACAAATGACCCGGTACACCCTCGTATTTCAATCCCCGTCAGACTTATTTGCCCCCGACTAGAGGTATCTTTTTCACCCGATACTTATGATGGTCTAACATGCCCTCCGTTAACCGGTAGAATACAAATTTTGAATGCGCCCCATCTCATTGAATTGTATACCGATGTTGTTTTAGATGACAACGGCGAGATCGTCGAAGTTACCCATCGTGAACCTCAGTTCATTTATTACCCTAAAAATACCCCGCACTATAGGCTCAAGCGCTGGCCAATTCTCTATGGGCAAGAAGGTGAAGGCAGCACATGGTCTTGGGACCAATATCCTATGTTACCGTTTGGTTCTTGGATGAATTCGTGCGGTTATGCTGCAATGGGTGATTCTGAACACATTGTGGAAGAGTTTTACCTGCTGCATCCGCGCCGCAATGACAATAACGAAAGATTGCTTTACCCGTTCGTAGCAGATTTGCAATATCCTACGGCTTTCTACACGCCAAACCCATATCCGGGAGTTATTGTAAATACTACAATGTACCGTGCTAACGGGTCATTTTCTATAGGTAGCTTTCCCAGACAGAGTTATTCATTGCTCCCATCAGAATCGATATGGGCTCGATTCTCCTTCGGTATGCATGGCGAGAAAATAAAATACTACAACGAAAAAGGGCAAGAGAAAGCAAGCTTTTATACACCCGGAACAGGCACAATTCTCTCCTGGGGTGATTTGTGGGGATGCAGATTTCACCCTGATATTATCGACAGCAGAGAATCCTACTGGGAGCACGAAATTCCACTCGGCGGAGGACCGTTTCGCATAGTTAGTAGAACTTGCTACCCTTCATTGAAGCTCGTGCATTATTCTTACTATGAAGCTCCATGGCACCGTGGGGAAACTCCGGTAGAAGAAGAACCTGTAGAGTGGGATTACTAAGGAAGTTAGCATTTGCTGCGTAACTCTTGGTAAGTGCGGGATGTAAGAAATTTGGCGGGCAAAATATCCTGCGGTTTTTCCCGCCCCCGTGCGGCTTGACACCCCTTTGAGGGTATGATAGCCTAGTCCCTCGGGCGGGGTTCCATCCCCCGCTTGCGAGCGCCCAGGGTGCCACCCTAGCTCAACTGGCAGAGCACCCGACTTGTAATCGGGCGGTTGGGGGTTCGACTCCCCTGGGTGGCTCCAGCAAAACGTCGCGTGGGCAGGTACCCAAGTGGCCAAAGGGGACGGTCTGTAAAACCGTTGGCGTATGCCTTCGCTGGTTCGAATCCAGCCCTGCCCACCACCTGCGGGAGTAGCTCAGTTGGTAGAGCATCGGCTTCCCAAGCCGAGGGTCGCGGGTTCGAGTCCCGTCTCCCGCTCCACGCGCGCTCGCGTAGCTCAGCAGGTAGAGCACACCCTTGGTAAGGGTGAGGTCGCCGGTTCAAGTCCGGCCGCGAGCTCCAAAGGAGGTCCGGACCGCGCCCGTTTGGGCCCAGCCGCAAACGGGCCGGTTCTGGATGCAAGGAGGAAACCATGGCCAAAGGTGTATTCGAACGAACCAAGCCCCACGTCAACGTGGGCACCATCGGTCACGTCGACCACGGCAAGACCACCCTCACCGCGGCGATCACCTTCGCCGCCGCCGC
>JALSQY010000292.1 GCA_026985035.1 Methylothermaceae bacterium | reverse complement strand
TTTTTCAGGAATTGATTGATGGTGGTAAGGCAAATTGAAGGAAAATTGGCGGTTAACCAAGCAAGCACTGTATCGAAGCACTATCTGAACCGCGAACTCAGCCTCTTGGCCTTCCACCGCCGGGTGTTGGCCATGGCCGAGGATGAGTCTCTGCCGCTGCTGGAGCGCTTGCGTTTTTTGTGTATCTCCAGCGCCAATCTGGACGAGTTTTTCGAGGTACGGGTGGCGGTCATCAAGAAGAAAATCAGCCTCGGGATTACTACCACGGGTGTTGATCAGGCCGATCCCAGAGCGCTATTGAAAACCGTCCGCGAGCGGGTGCGGGAAATGGTGGATTCACAATACCGGCTCCTCAATGAGGCACTGATACCCGCGCTGGCGGAAGAAAACATCCGCTTTCTGCGCCGGATTCAGTGGAATGATGCCCAGCGCGAGTGGCTGCGAACCTACATGCGCGAGCGGATTTTGCCGGTGGTGACGCCCTTGAGTATCGATCCGGCGCATCCTTTTCCTCGAATCGCCAACAAAAATCTACATTTCATTGTCTGTCTGCACGGCAAGGACGCTTTCGGCCGCAGCCACCGCTACGCCCTCATTCCCATTCCCCGGACGTTGCCCCGTTTGGTATTGTTGCCGGAAAAATTGACTGCCGGCGGCGCTGTATTTGTCTTTTTGTCTTCAGTCATTCACGCCTTTGTCGGGGAATTGTTTCCCGGATTGACGGTGGAGGGGTGTTATCAATTCCGGGTCACCCGTGATACCGAGCTCTACATAGACGAAGAAGAAATGGAGGACCTCAAGCGTGAACTCCAGGGCCGCCTGCAGCAGGAACGCCGCTACGGAAAGGCAATGCGGCTGGAAGTGGCCGACAATTGTCCGCAAGAAGTGGCGGATTATCTGTGCGCCCGCTTGCATGTGGAGCAGGCGGATTTATTCCAGGTCAATGGCCCGGTCAATTTGCACCGCCTGGCTTCGGTCTATGACGAGGTAGCCAGGCCGGACCTGAAATATCCTGCCTTTACGCCTGCGATTCCCGCCCGTCTGGTGGGGAAAGCGGATTTATTTGCCGTGCTGCGCCGGGGCGATGTGCTTCTGCATCATCCTTATGATGCGTTCTCCCCGGTGGTGGGTCTGCTTCAACAGGCGGCGGACGATCCCAACGTCCTCGCCATTCGCCAGACCCTATACCGCACCGCCTCCCGTTCGGCCATCGCCGATGCCTTGGTGCGGGCGGCGAGAAACGGGAAGGAGGTGAGCGCGGTCATCGAACTGCGGGCCCGGTTTGACGAGGCGGACAACATCCAATTGGCCGAGCGTTTGCACGAGGCTGGCGTTCATGTGGTTTATGGTGTGGTCGGTTTCAAGACCCACGCCAAGTTGT
The DNA here is from genome assembly GCA_026985035.1 of Methylothermaceae bacterium. Classification (GTDB taxonomy): domain Bacteria; phylum Pseudomonadota; class Gammaproteobacteria; order Methylococcales; family Methylothermaceae; genus Methylohalobius. The sequence continues at coordinate 842 of JALSQY010000292.1, read as the reverse complement.
TATTGATTGTCCGTCAGGAAGGCGATCAAATCCGGCGCTATGTTCATCTCAGCACCGGCAACTATCACGAAGTCACCACCCGTTTTTATACCGATATCGGCTTGATGAGCGCCGATCAGGCGCTGGGAGAGGACGTCCAGCGGCTGTTTCACCAACTGACCGGCCTGGGCCACGCTTTCAAGTTGCGAAAATTGATTCAGGCGCCTTTTGACCTGCATCCGTTTTTACTCAGCAGTATCCGGCGCGAGGCCGATCTTGCCCGGCAAGGCCAGCCAGGCCGGATTATCGCCCGCATGAACGGACTCGAAGATCCGGAAATCATCGATGCCCTGTATGCCGCCTCCCAGGCCGGCGTGAAGATCGACTTGATAATACGGGGAATCTGCTGCTTGCGTCCGGGAGTGCCGGGGTTATCGGCTAATATCCGGGTCCGTTCGGTGTTGGGGCGCTTTCTGGAGCACAGCCGGGTGTTTTATTTTGGCAATGGCGGCCAAGCCCAGGTTTACGCTTCCAGCGCCGACTGGCTGATCCGTAATCTCCACCGACGGGTGGAAGTAGCTTTTCCCATCCTCAACCGGAACTTGAAGCGGCAAGTGATCCGGGAATCGTTGCGCTACTATTTGCGCGATAATTCAGGTGCCTGGGAATTACAAGCGGATGGCGAATACCGCCGAGTCAAGCCGCGGCGCGGGCAAGCTTTTTCCGCCCAGGCACGGTTACTGGCCGGCCGGAGTGGTTGAGAGATTGCACAAACAGGGCCAGATTCCAATGAATTGCTATTTGTGCTTCCAGCAATCATTACGGATGAACCAATACACGTACACGTTGAAAGAGAAGACAAT
>JALSQY010000291.1 GCA_026985035.1 Methylothermaceae bacterium | reverse complement strand
ATCGCCGATTGTTTGTTGGACATGCTGGCAGGTGCTTTGGATGAATTGGCTGTGGGGCATCCTGGCAAACTGGCCACGGATATCGGGCCGGTCATCGATGCGGCTGCTCAAGACCGCTTGCAACGCCATTGCCGAAGCATGGACCGGGAAGGCCGCTGCCTGGCGCGATTGAAAGTACCCGATACGCTATCCAGTGGGTTTTGGTTCACCCCGGTGATCTATGAAATCGATGGATTGCATCAACTGTCCTGCGAAGTTTTCGGACCGGTCCTGCACATTATCCGTTACGATGCGGATGAATTAGACAGTGTCATCGACGCTATCAACGCCACAGGCTACGGACTTACCCTGGGGATTCACAGCCGTCTCGAAGAGACGATTCGGTTCATTCAAAACCGGGCCAGGGTAGGTAATATCTATGTCAACCGCAACATGATCGGTGCCGTCGTAGGAGCGCAGCCTTTTGGTGGCGAAGGGTTGTCCGGCACCGGCCCCAAGGCAGGCGGGCCCCATTATCTACTGCGGTTTGCCACCGAACGGACGGTGACCGTCAATATCACCGCCGTCGGCGGTAACCCGGATTTGTGGTCGTTGCACGAGGATTAATCAAAAGTCAGCGGGGCTGATAACCGGTGGCAGACCGGGCTGGTTGAGCACATGAGTATAAATCATGGTGGTGGATACATCGGCATGGCCCAATAATTCCTGCACAGTACGGATATCATACCCCGCCTCTAGCAGGTGAGTGGCAAAGGAATGGCGCAAGACATGGCTATTGATGCGTTTGTTAATCCCGGATTGGCGGGCGGCCCGGCGGATAGCCTTTTGCAGCGTGCTTTCGTGAATATGATGGCGGCGGTATTGGCCGCTGCGGGGATCAGCGGATAACCGTGCTGAAATGAACACATATTGCCAAATCCACTCGCAAGATGCGTTAGGATATTTGTGGGCCAGCGCATCGGGCAGGAAAACGTGCACCGGCCCTTTCCGCTGATCCAATTCAAATTGCTGCCAGCGCTGCCTTAAATGGGCTTCTAGAGGTTGCCGGTATGATTGTGGCAGCGGTACCAACCGGTCTTTCCGCCCCTTGCCATCACGGACGATGATTGCATTGCGGCTAAAATCCACATCCTGGACCCTCAGTCGGACAGCTTCCATCAACCGCATGCCGGTACCATACATCAAACCGGCCATGAGCCGGTGGAGGCCGTCCAGATGCGCCAGCAAACATTTGACTTCCTCCCTGCTGAGCACCACCGGCAAGCGGCGGCTCCGCTTGGCGGGCCGGAAACCGTCCCCCAACTCGAGCTCCCGTTGCAGCAGATGCTTGAAATAGAAATTCAATGCATTAAGTGCCTGGCGCTGGGTGCTGATCGAGACATTGCGTTCAATCGCCAAATGAGACAAGAACGCTCCGGCATCTTCCGGGGTGACATCCGCCGGCGCTTTGCCAGTAAAGAGCAAAAACCGCTTGAGCCAATCCCGGTAGGCCTCTTCGGTGCGGATTGAATAATGCATGGTGCGGATCGTGCGCACCATTTTCACTAACATCGCCTCGCTATCGGGATCGAGATGGTCAGCGCTTGTTCGATAGCGCACCGAAACCTCCGGCGACAATTCCCGGGCCAGCGTGGCATGATTGGCTGGCAATGCATCCAGACCCGCTTCCGCCCAAAAATCCCAATCCACCTCCCGGGCATGCCGGTTACCGGTCAAATCCACCAGCAACAAACGCAACGCATCCACCCTTTGCCTTACATGCCAACCCTTGAGAGATGGATTGCCCGCCAACTTTTGCAAATAACCCTCGATCTCGTCCCGGGACAATTGCGACAACCGCCGCCCTGGAAACGCAGCAATAAATTCCTCCACATGCCGCATGTACCAAGGACGAAACCGCTCCGGCACCCTCCGGCGCTGAAGCAAATCGAGATAACGCTGCCAATTCGATGGTTTGACAACATCATTTGCAGTTGCAGTGAAATTTTTAACTGTGATAGATTTGCCCATGGGTCTTAATTATATCGATCTAGGCGGAATCGTCCTAGCACAAGAAAACATGCTTCCGCCTAATTGCAATAGGGTGGATTCCGTCTAGTTAACTGTTATGCTTAAAAAAATCTTAGACAACCTTTCCAGACCACCAATAACTCCTCGTTAAATCTGCATATTCGTTAAAAAACTTGAACTAAAGCATAGTTCTTTTCATATTTTACTCTATTCTTAAGATA
>JALSQY010000290.1 GCA_026985035.1 Methylothermaceae bacterium | reverse complement strand
TTAAAAAAAATGAAAAGAACTAATAGCAGCAAAACACGTTGAATAATCATTATCTCCTCCTTGTATCAGCAATGGATTACGCGCCGTGTTGTTGATTATGGATGATGGGGGGAAAGATCGGTTACCCACACGCCTTGGAGACATGTGGCATGTTTCCAAGGCATTTCCCCCAGCAGCAATGGCATGAAAATTGACTATGCTTGTTTATTCACATGTATTTCAGGAGAAAAAATGACAGTCAATCAGCTTGCCGGACATGCATCCAGAAAAGAAGGGAAAAAACCGCTGTGCTTTCGCAGTGAAGAGCGTTTTGTGTGCCGCGAACTCCAGTGTCCGCTGCGCAAGGAATGTATGAAGCTGGTGGCCAGGTGGCGGCGCTGACCGGTTATTGGTAGCGGGTGGGATCTGGCATGCCGGCGGCGGCAAATCCTTCGGCCCGAAGCCGGCAGGCATCGCATTTGCCGCAAGCGCGGCCTTGTTCATCGGCGCCATAGCACGACACGGTCAAGGCATAATCCGCGCCCAACTCAATGCCTGCCCGGATGATTTCCGCCTTGCTCATCTGAATCAAAGGGGTGTGAATCTGAATACGGCTGCCTTCGACGCCGGCCTTGGTGGCAAGATTGGCCAAATCTTGAAAGGCCCGGATATATTCCGGACGGCAATCGGGATAGCCGGAATAATCCACCGCGTTGACGCCGATAAAAATATCCCGGCTTCCCAGCACTTCGGCATAACCCAGGGCAAAGCTGAGAAAGACCGTATTGCGCGCCGGCACATAGGTGACTGGAATACCTTCCGTTGCTGTCTCTGGAACGGCGATCGCCTGGTCGGTCAACGCCGATCCGCCAATCTCATCCAGGCCGATATGGATGATTTTATGCTCAACAGCACCACTCAACCGGGCGATTTTCCTGGCGGCCTGAAGCTCAGCCCGCTGGCGCTGGCCGTAGTCAAAGCTCAAACAATGACAGGCAAATCCCTCATGTTTGGCCATGAGTAATGTGGTCATGGAATCCAAGCCGCCAGAGAGAAGAATGACTGCTTTTTTCATAAGGCTATCTCATCGGCCGGGTTCATCACCCCACAGCAATTTGTGGAGCTGGAGCTGAAACCGAACGGGCAAGCGATCTTCCAAAATCCATTCCGCCAACTGACGGGGGTTTTGTTCTCCGGCCACGGGTGAGAATAATATTTCACAACGGGATGGCAGTTGATATTGCGCCAAAATTCCCTTTGACCATAGATAGTCTTCCCGATTCCCGATGACGAATTTGATCTGGTCTTTTCCGGAAAGATGGTCGAGATTTTCAAAACGATTCTTTGCCTCCTCCCCGGAGCCTGGAGGTTTCAAATCGATAATCTTGACCACCCTTGAATCCACTTCGGAAACATCCAGCGCGCCGCTGGTTTCCAAGGAAACCTCAAAGCCTTGATCCGCCAAAGCTGTCAACAGTGACAGGCATTCAGGTTGTGCCAGAGGCTCGCCACCGGTGACAGTGACATGCTTGACGGCAAATGCCTTGACTTCGTCCAGGATTGTCTCCAATGCCATCCGCTCGCCACCGTGAAAGGCATAGGCCGTGTCACACCAGCGGCAGCGCAGGGGGCAACCGGTCAATCTCACGAATACCGTGGGTAACCCCGAGGTTCGGCTTTCCCCTTGCAGGGAAAGAAAGATTTCGGTGACTTTTAAAGACATAAAGCAGACAAGGTTTGCCTCTCACCACGCAAAGGAGCTATCTCTGCTGAATCAGCCGTTGCCGGGCCAGTTTTGCCGCCCGGGTGCCAGGGAAGCGCCTGACAATCTCCTGTAATGCCTCCCTCGCTTTTTTGTCCTGGCCCAACTCCAGGTCTATGTAGGCCAACTTCAACATCGCATCGGGGACCTTGGGGCTGTTTTGAAATTTATCCACCACCTGCCGGAAAGCCTGGCGGGCGGCATTGAAATCCCGTTTGACGTAATAGGCCTCGCCCAACCAGTAATAGGCGTTATCGGCATACTCGCCACCGGGATAGCGTTGTAAAAACTCCGAAAAGGCATCCACGGCCGCATCATAATGCCCGGCCTGAAGTGTCTCATAGGCTTTGCGGTAGGATTGCACTTCGTCTTCGGCGGAAGCATTAGCGCTATCTGTTGGTTGCGGGGCGGAGGACGGCGCATGTTGAGGCGATGTGGTGTCGGCAACAGGGGAAGGAATTACCGGCACGCCAGAATAACCTGGGTCGGCGGTTGGATTGCCTCCCTCCAAGGCACGCAGGCGGGCGTCCAGATCCAGATATTGCTTGCGCTGGTTTTCCTGCATACGCTGGATGAGATGCTGTGCTTCTTCCAACTGGCCTTGCATCGCCCTCATCTCCCGTTGCATCTGGTCCACCTGTTGAAGCAGTTGCATGGCGCTGCGGTTAGACAGTTTTTGTTCCAATAGCTGAACCCGCTTTTCCAGTCCCTTTTCCTGGGTAGTGGCACAACTGGCCAGGAACAATACGACTACAATCCCGATCCAACGCATCATTGACTCCGCTGATAGACGATTTCCACCCGCCGGTTTTTGCTCCACGCGGCTTCGTTATGGCCCAGCGCCACTGGTTTTTCTTCTCCATAGGGAACCACACTCACCTGCAAGCTGGGTACCCCCTGCAATTCGAGAATTTTAGCCACGGCGATGGCGCGCGCTTCACTCAAGGCCACATTGTATTCCCGCGAACCGCGTTCATCGGTGTGTCCTTCCAAGACCACCTTAACCTGGGGATTGTCAAGCAAATATTTGGCATGAGCCTGAACGACAGGAATATCCTCGCTACGAACCTGGGCGCTGTCGAAATCGAAGTAGATAGTCTTAGTCACCGGTAACCCGTTACTGTCCAACGGTCCCGTGCTTTCCTCCTGTAATCCTTGGGTTTGCACCTCGTGCAAAGCGACCCCTTCTTCCCCCGCCAGGCCTTGGGTAGTCGCTTCTGCCGAAGCCAACTCCTGCCCGCCGGTTTTGAGTTCGCCCTTGCTTTTACAGCCGGATAATGCGACTAAAACCGCCACAACCAAAATCATCGAATAACGCATGTTCTCTCTCCCTCTCCAGTTTAAATCAGTCTATCAAGCCAGCCCGGATATTTCACCAGCCGGCTCTGG
>JALSQY010000289.1 GCA_026985035.1 Methylothermaceae bacterium | reverse complement strand
CTGGCTGGTCCAGGCACGCCTGGGCTAGAATGGCGACCACGCCGGTTCGCGCACATCCCCGACTTCGGTTTTCAGTCTTTGATGTACTCTGCCATCGACCGAAACCGCCGCCAACTGCCCCCGGCCCTGATCCTGGGTTGCGTATAAAATCATGCTGCCATTGGGGGCGAAACTGGGGGATTCATCCAGGGGCCCCGAGGTCAGTACTGTCAAAAGACCGTCCGCTAAATCCAATAAGGCGATCCGGTAACCTTTGCCGCCGTGCACCAGCGCCAAATGGCGGCCATCCGGAGAAAAAACCGCTCTGGCATTGTAACTTCCCTCGAAGGTCAAACGGCGGGGTCTGCCGCCTTGCGCCGGAATGGCATAGATTTGGGGGCTGCCACCGCGGTCGGAAGTGAATACCAGCCGTTTGCCATCGGGAGACCAGGCAGGTTCGGTGTCGATGGCATAGCTGGAAGTCAGCCGCCGTAATTTGCGGGTCGCCAGATTGTAGATATAAATATCGGGGCTTCCGCCCTTGGATAGGGTCAAGGCCAAGCGGCTGCCATCGGGCGACCAGGCCGGCGCGCCGTTGATCCCGGGGAAGGCGGCGATTTTTTCCCGCTTGCCCGTGGCCAGAGTTTGGACAAATACGGCGGGTTTGCGTTGTTCATAAGAGACATAGGCCAAGCGTTTACCATCGGGGGACCAGGCTGGAGACATCAAGGGCTCGGGAGAAACCACGACGGTTCTGGGATGGTAACCATCGGAATCGGCCACTTGCAGCCGGTATATTCGCCGTCCCTCCTGATCCTTGACCGTGATATAGGCAATGCGGGTAGTAAATGCGCCAGGTTGGCCGGTGATCTTCTCGTAAATGATGTCGCTGATGCGGTGGGCGGTGCGGCGCAATTCCCTTTTCCGGGCAGGAAGCCGGTATCCTGCCAATTGTTCGCCTTTATACACATCGTACAGGAAAAATTTGACTTCATATTGATCCGGGCCGGTTTGCGCCAACCGGCCGATCACCAAATAATCCTGCCCCAGTGCCCGCCAGGCGTTCCACTGGATATCGATGAGCTCGCTGGGCTTGGTCAACATGTCGGCTTCGGGCAATGGATTGAAACGCCCGCTTCGGGCAAGGTCCGCCTGAATCACCGGAGCAATGGCCAACGGCTTGGGGCCCGGGCCGCGCCAACCGAAAGGCACCACGGCAATCGGCACGGCCCCTTCCGCGCCACGGGTGATTTCTATGGTCAAAACCGCCTGGGCGGGGATGCTGACCAGCAGCCAACTCATCCAGACCAGCAACAAAAAGAATTTTCGCACAGGGGCCATCGATTTCAATTTACTCATCCTTCGGGTTTGAAAATAAACTTAAATTCACGGAAACGGGAAAATAATGCCGGATCATCGGGTATGGGCAACGGTGACGCCTTGCGCACCGCCACTTCCGCCGAGCGATCAAAGGCCCGGTCGCCGCTGGACTGGATCACCTTGGCTTCCACCACTTCTCCCCCGGGAATCACCCTCACCTGGATTGTACAAGATAACCCGCTTTGGTAAGAAGCTGGCTTGAGCCAATAACGCTCGACTTTTTGCTTCACTTTTGCGGTTGCTTCGGCCGCCTGGCGATTGATCCGCTGGCGCTGCTGTGCCAATTGTTGCTGGCGCAGGGCTTCGGCTTCGGCCTGGCGTTTGGCCTCTTCCTGTTGACGCTTTTTTTCTTCTGCCAGACGTTTTTTTCTTTCCTCTTCCTCGCGTTTCTTCTTTTGCTCTTCCAGCCTTTTCTTCTCGGCCTCCCGGCGGGCTTTTTCCAGTTTGGCCAAACGGGCCTTTTCTTCCTGTTGGCGTTTTTTCAATTCAGCCAGGCGCTTGGCTTCTTCGCGGGCTTTTTTGCGTTTGGCTTCGGCCAATTGCTGCAAGGTTTTCTTTTCTTTCTGCTGTTTACGCTTGAGTTCGCGCAGACGGCGTTCCTCGGCCATACGTTGGCGCTTGAGCTTTTCCTGACGGGCTTGTTCCGCCTGCCTGGCGGCGGCCTCTTGCGCTTTGATACGCTCTAGTTCGGCCTCGACCTGCGCTTCATCGAGGGCGGTTGCTTCAATGACTTCAGGTGCCGGGGATGGCGGCGCAACCACCGGTTCTGGCTGGGATTGCCAGCGCCAAAACAATACCGCGATAATCGCCCCGTGCAAGACCAGGGCTTTCAAAAACGGGGGCATCCAACTGGGCATGCGATTCATCACTGAAAATCGGGACGGGTCAACAACCCCACTTTGCCGACACCGGCTTGCTTGAGGGCGGCCATGACCTGCACCACCCGGCCGTAGGGGACATGCTCGTCACCGGCGACCAACACCTGAATCTCCGGTTTATGGCGCAGTACCGCCGCTACTTTGACCAACAAGGATGGCAGGGAAACCGGTACCCGTTCTTGGTCCAGATTCAAATAAAAGGCGCCGTCTTCGGCCACTGTCACCACCACCGGCGGGGTTTCCTCGGTCACCACAGGTTCTGCGGCGGCTTGCGGCAGACTGACGTCCACACCGCTTTGCAGCAAAGGCGCGGTCACCATGAAAATGATGAGCAGCACCAAGGTCACGTCGATGTAGGGTACGACATTGATTTCCGCCATGGGCCGGCGCCGGGGTTTAGTTTTGATCATAGCTCAATCGCCTTGCGCTGGAGCAAGCAAATGAATTCTTCGGCAAAATTGTCGTATCGCCGTTGAATCCGGTCGATATGGGTGCTGAAACGGTTATAGGCGATCACCGCGGGAATCGCCGCAAACAGTCCCATGGCTGTGGCGATCAAGGCTTCCGCGATGCCGGGGGCGACCAGGGCCAGGGTCGCCTGTTGCACATCCCCCAGGGCGCGGAAGGAATTCATGATGCCCCACACCGTGCCAAACAAGCCCACATAGGGGCTGGTGGAGCCCACCGTCGCCAGAAACGGCAAGCGGGCGTCCAGATTCTCGATGGCCCTGCCGATGGCGACTCGCATGGCGCGCTCGACATTTTCCGCGATCAAATGAGGTGGCGCGCGCAGCTTGAACAATTTGGCCGATTCTTTGTAACCCGCCAAAAAGACGGTTTCCAGACCCGCGGCTTCAGCCTTGGCCAATTGTTTGTATAGGTCGGCCAAATCAATACCCGACCAGAAGCGGCTTTCAAAATTGTCTGCGTCTTCTTCCGCCTGGTTGAGTTCCTGACGTTTCTGGAAGATCAGGGTCCAGGAAGCCAGCGACGCCAGCATTAACAGCGCCATCACTGCCTGTACCAGCAAGCTGGCGTTGGCAATCAAACCAAAAAGTGAATCTGTCATATTATTCGAGTACTGTCCTTAGTAATTGAGGAATCGGGCAAGGGCGGAATGCCTCGGCATTCAGGCATGCGATACGAACCCCGGCACGGCATAACACAGATTGATCCTTGCGAATTTCTTGCTGGAAATCCAAACTGGCCCGGCGGGTTGATACCACCCGAGCCGTCGCAAACAAGTAATCGTTGAAGCGCGCAGGCTGGAGATAATCCACCTGAATCGATTTGACCGCGAAAATCACTCCCTCGTTCTCCCTTAGCACATCCTGTTCGAACCCTAATTCGCGTAAAAATTCCGTGCGCGCCCTTTCAAAATACTTCAAATAATTGGCATAGTAAACCACACCCCCAGCATCGGTGTCTTCATAGTAGACCCGTACCGGCCAAGAAAAATGCGTCACTGTCATTTCCTTTTCGCCACCTCCCGGATAAAGAATGCATTGTTACGGACCATCAAATGAGCATCAAACGGCAGCCGGTTTTCGCGGCACAGCTGCTTGACCGCCTCCAGCCCCAAGGGCAGGCCGGGACTGAAATGCCCATCAATCAAGTCAATATGAAGATAACCGACGCCAAGCTTATCTAACGATTTGACTTCGTCGCCGAACCGGCACTGGTCCGTGCAAATCAAGGAAGAGGCGATGCGGACTGGCCTAGCCAAACAAATCCTCACTGATACCGGCGGGCGGTTTCAAGCCGAAGTGCAACCAAGCCTGGGAGGTTGCCATGCGGCCACGCGGGGTGCGCATCATGAAACCCTGCTGGATCAGATAGGGCTCCAGTACGTCTTCGATGGTGCCCCGCTCTTCGCCGATGGCCGCCGCCAGGCTGTCCAGGCCAACCGGACCGCCGCCAAATTTTTCAATCATGGTTTTGAGCAGCTGCCGGTCCAGCTGGTCGAAACCGTTGGGATCCACCTTGAGCATTGCCAGCGCCAGGCTGGCGATCTCCCCGGTCACCCGGCCATCGCCTTTCACCTGGGCGTAATCGCGCACCCGCCGCAGCAAGCGGTTGGCGATTCGGGGTGTGCCCCGGGCGCGGCGGGCAATTTCCCGGGCGCCACCTTCCTCCATGGCCAACCCCAAAATCCGGGCGGAACGGGTGACGATCAAGCTCAACTCTTCCTGGGAATAAAATTCCAACCGCTGGACAATGCCAAACCGGTCCCGCAACGGAGAAGTCAGCAGCCCGGCACGGGTGGTAGCGCCCACCAAGGTGAAAGGCGGCAGGTCCAGTTTGATGGAACGGGCCGCCGGCCCCTCGCCGATGACGATATCGAGCTGGAAATCTTCCAGCGCCGGATAGAGCACTTCTTCCACCACCGGGCTGAGGCGGTGGATTTCATCGATGAACAGCACGTCGTGGCTTTCCAGGTTGGTGAGCAAAGCGGCCAGGTCGCCAGGCTTTTCCAGCACCGGCCCCGAGGTTTGGCGCAGATTGACCCCCATTTCGGCGGCGACGATGTGAGCCAATGTGGTCTTTCCCAGGCCCGGCGGACCGAAAATCAACACATGATCCAGGGCTTCTCCCCGGCCCCGGGCGGCTTCGATAAAAATAGCCAGTTGTTCCTTGAGTTGCGGTTGACCAATATAGTCTTCCAGCCGCCGGGGGCGGATGGCGCGGTCCAGCACGGCGTCTTCACTGGATTCGACGGGGCCGATAATCCGCTCGTCAATCATCGTTTACCGGCCGCTTTCAGAGCCAGGCGAATCAAATCTTCCACCGTTTCCGCTCCGGATTCTATCTGCTTCAATAACTTGCCAGCCTCCTGGGGTTTATAGCCCAGCGCCAACAGCGCTTCGGTGGCTTCCCGCACCGGATCCTGGGCAATATCAGCGGCGGGCAAGGCCGCTGTTCCCGAATCGGGCAAGCGGTCCCGCATTTCGATAATCAGGCGTTCCGCGGTTTTTTTGCCGATGCCCGGCAGCCGTTGAAGACTGGGGGCATCCCCTTGTTGTATGCAACGGCTGAATTCTTCGGCGCTCAATCCCGACAAAATGCCCAGCGCCATCCGGGGACCGACCCCGTTCACCTTGATCAAGGCCCGGAACAACCCCCGCTCCGCTTCAGAAGCAAACCCGTATAACGCATGGGCATCCTCGCGAACGATCAAATGGGTGAAGATCATCACCTGGGTGCCAACATCCGGCAATTGATAGAAGGTTGACATGGGAGCACTGACCTCATACCCCACGCCCCCCACGTCTAACAATAAAGAAGGGGGCTGTTTGGCGGAAAGCACGCCCCGGAGAAAACCGATCATGACACTACCGTCGCATAGCGCTGGCGGGTTTGTTGATAATGGGCATGACACAAGGCTACCGCCAAGGCGTCGCTGGCATCGGTGGATAACTCATCGTGGCAATTGAGCAATACCTTGACCATGTGCTGGACTTGGTGCTTGTCGGCCCCGCCTTTACCCACCAACGCCTGTTTCACCCTGCGGGCGGCGTATTCGAAGACCGGCAGCTCCCGGGACAGTCCCGCGCAAATCGCAGCCCCACGGGCTTGGCCGAGTTTTAGCGCAGCGTTGGCGTTTTTGTGCACGAATACTTCCTCCACGGCCATTTCATCGGGCCGGTATTCGGTGACCACCTCCATGATACCGTCGTAAACGATTTTCAGGCGCGAGGGGAAATTCCCGGCGACACAACGCACGCAGCCGGCCACTACCATCCGCATGCGGGAGCCCTCCACGTCAATCAAGCCAAACCCCGTGGTCCGGGAGCCAGGATCGATCCCAAGTATCCTGGTCATGGGTAATCCATGTGGACGATTGCAGGAAAAAGTCCCTCTCCCGGCAGGCATTGGAAGTAAAGATCCGCCGATAGCCTATTTGGGTGACTACCTTCAAACATTGCTTTTTTCATCAGGCGATCTTTGCCAACACGTCCTCGCTGATATCGGCGTTGGAATAGACCTCCTGAACATCGTCCAGGTCTTCCAGCTTTTCCAGCAAGCGGATCATCTTTTCCGCCTCCCCGGCATCAAGCTTGACCGAAGTACTGGCCCGCATGGTAATTTCCGCCGATTCCGGCGTAAGCCCGGCTTGTTCCAGAGCGCTTTTCACTGCCTCGAAATTTTCCGGCGCCGTCAAAACTTCGATATTACCATCTTCATCGGTGACAATATCATCAGCGCCCGCCTCCAGGGCCGCTTCCATGATGGCGTCTTCGTCCGAACCAGCGGAAAAGTTGAGTACGCCCAATTTGGTGAACAGATACGCGACGGAACCATCGGTGCCCAAATTACCCCCTGCCTTGGTAAAGACATGACGCACTTCGGCTACGGTGCGGTTGCGGTTATCGGTCAGGCAATCCACCATCACCGCCACGCCACCTGGGCCATAACCCTCGTAGCGGACCTCCTCGTAATTATCCCCTTCCAGCGCGCCGCTGCCTTTCTTGATGGCCCGGTCAATGGTGTCCTTGGGCATGTTGGCGCCCAAGGCCTTGTCGATGGCGGTCCGAAGGCGGGGATTCGCCGACGGGTCGCCACCGCCAATGCGGGCGGAAACAGTGATCTCCCGGATCAACTTGGTGAAAATCTTGCCGCGCTTGGCATCTTGCGCGCTCTTGCGGTGGCGAATATTCGCCCATTTACTATGTCCTGCCATAAAATTTCAATATCCAAAATCGCTGAGTTTATGAAAGTATTCCATTTTGGGACACAATATTATAGGTTTTCAGCGTATGATGAAAACCTTCCCACGAGGCAATGACAATGAAAATTATCATAAATTTATTGATTTGGACCTTTTTTTCCACGCTTTTCTTCCTGCCTACCCTCAAGGCGGCAGACTTGACCCGCGCACAGATCATCGCGCTTTTAAAACAGGCCACCCCCGGCCACCCGGCGGATTTGCGCCGCAAGGATCTGAAAAAGGTCGATCTTTCCGGCCTGGACCTGCGTCAAGCCGACCTGTGGGGCGC
>JALSQY010000288.1 GCA_026985035.1 Methylothermaceae bacterium | reverse complement strand
TTATTTATCATCACTGATTTTGCGGATGCTGAGAATTCATAGAATGAATTATTCAACGTTTCCCTGAGTACCATCCAAGGCACCGAAATTATATTAACGATTAAATAATGGCAGATCAATGTCGCAGCTAATACGGAAAACAAAACTCGCAATTTTTGTTTTCCGTCCCCTGACAAGCCAAGGATGACTTGTTCAGAGAGTTCTATGAAGCAGGCAAACGGCTGTTTTTCAGCCAATTGTTGAGTTGATGGAACGGCATGGGTTTGGCCATAAAAAAGCCTTGCGCTATGTCGCACCCCATTTCGTCAAGCAAATCCCACGTCACTTGATCTTCCACCCCCTCTGCCACGACGGTCATACCTAATTTTTTACCCAGCAGAATACAGGATTCGACAATGGCTCTTGCTTCGGCATCCTCTTTCATGGCGAAGATAAAAGATTGATCTATCTTGAGTTCGGTAAAGGGAACTCTGTGCAGCTGGACCATGGAAGAATATCCTGTTCCAAAATCATCTATGGAAAGGGAAAAACCTTTCATCCTCAGTCTGGTCAAAATATCCAGCGAGGTAGTCAGTTCTTCCATTACTGCACTTTCGGTAATTTCCAGCGTCATCCGCAAAGGGTTCAATTGCCTTTCCTGAATCATCAAGGTGAGCTGTTCCGGCAAAGACAAGTCGGTAATCGCTTGAGGAGACACATTGACCGCAATGGTCACGCTGTCGAACTCAGCGCGGCAGCCATATAACTGGCTGACCGCCTGGCACACCACCCATTCGGTCAATTGTCCAACCAGATGCTCTTTCTCTGCCAAGGGAATAAAACACTTGGGGGATAACAATCCCAGATGGGGATGCTGCCAACGGACCAACACCTCCATGCCGGCCAACTGTTTCTTCCGCATTCTGATTTTGGGTTGGTAGTGCAATCTCAGTTCGCTATTGTCGATAGCCCGTTGCAGCTCCAGTCTGGATAACTCACCACACCCATCCATTCCCGGTTCCTTCTCCATAGTGCTGACGGGCAACGAGCTGAATATTTGCTTCAACTCAGGAAAGCGAATGGGTTTACAAAGCGATGCGAGAATATTCAGACAACTTTCCGAGGCGAAACGGCGGGCGGCGTGCAACACGCTTTCATCGTACCCGCTTACCAAAACAATACCGATATCCGCATCCAGTTCGGCCAGTTTACGGAGCACCTCCACGCCATCCATTTCCGGCATGAGCAAATCCAAGATGAGGAAATTCAAATCGGGATGACGGCGATAGTATTCGACAAAAGCGCTACCCTTTTCAAAATACAAGGGCTGAAAACCCTCCTTGGCCATCATGTCACAAAGAAGCCGGCCGAGTTCCGGTTCATCATCAACGATGGCTAGCAGCTGCTCCATTTTCTACCTAATGCATTATTTTTTACTGTCTGCCACTGAGTAAAGAGGCTAGATTCTGTCCCAATTGCCTCTTAGTATAGGGTTTCGGCAATAGTTTCGCATCTATATATACCATGGAATTTAAATCCACCGCATTGCCGGCATGCCCCGAAGTCAACAATATTTTGATCCCCGGACGGAGCCGAACGGCATGCTGCGCCAGTTGAATACCGTTTATGCCCCCCGGCATCACGATGTCACTGAAAAGCAAATCGATTTCTGTAGAGGTCTTGAGTATGGCCAACGCTTGCACCCCGTTATTCGCCTCCAGGGTTTGGTAGCCCAAGCTTCGAAGATGCATCACCGCCAATGTCAGCAGTTCCGGTTCATCGTCCACCACCAGAATCGTTCCCCTTCCCTCTGGAATACTTTGGTTTGACTTCTTCGAGATACTTACGGAAGTCTGCCGATCTAGCGCTGAATCGGAACGGGGGAAATACAATCGGAATTCAGTACCACTGCCGGGTTGGGAAATCACCTGAATATCGCCGCCGCATTGCTGAATAAACCCATACACCATGGCCAGGCCCAGCCCGCTTCCTTTGCCTGCTTCCTTGGTGGTAAAAAAAGGGGTGAATATCTTCCGGCGAATCTCCTCACTCATGCCAACCCCGGTATCGCGGATGCTAACGACGACGTAATCTCCCGCCGACAGTTGCGGGGGGATTTCAACCGCAGCCGACGTAAAGGTGCGGTTGTAAGTTTCAATGAAGAGCCGCCCCCCATCGGGCATTACATCACGGGCATTCAGCACAATATTTAGCAACGCATCCTCGGCTCTCGACTTATTGATATGGACGGGCCAAAGGGAATC